>NZ_JBJDRI010000057.1:0-17455 GCF_044987425.1 Microbacterium sp. ZW T5_56
CCCCCGTCACGCCGTATGGCGCACCCGTGCCCCCGTACGGGGCACCTCCCTCGCCGTACGGCGTCCCAGCGCCGGGAAGCGGTGGCGCGCCGGCGCAGCCCGGCCACCCCGCTGCGTCACAGATGACGGGGACGGTTGTGCCGTCCGGACGCAAGAAGTGGGTATTGCCCACGCTGATTGCCGCCGGCGTGCTTGCGCTGCTGGCGATCGTCGCGATCATCGCCGGAATCGCCATCCAGAGCTCTGGCGCGACAAACGATCCCGAACCCGCGCCCGCGCCGGCCACCAGCTCCGCCGACCCGAAGCCCTCCGCAACTCCGAAGCCAACCGGGACGGGGAAGGCAACGCCGACGCCCCAGGCGACATCGACGCCCAAGCCCAGCGGCACGCCGAGGCCCAGCAGCACGCCGAAGCCCAGCGCTACGGCAAAGCCCAGCCCACAGCCGACGGCGTCCGCACAGCCCACTCCGAAGTCCACCGGCACCGCCGGAGGCGAGGAGGGGCTGCCGGGCACCGGCTCCATCGAGACCAAGCTGCAAGCCCTGCGCGATCACTATATGCAGGCCCGCGAGGATGGCTCGCTGTGGACGCAGATCCCCGACAACGAGTTCAACCGCACCGCGGTGCAGGCGTTCCTCTTCATCATCACGGACATGAAGGGCGCAACGGTGTTCGGTGTCGACGCGGCGACCGCGAAGGAGTACGAGACACAGGCGAAGCAGGCCGAGGAGCGCCTCCTGGCCCAGGAGCCGCTCGGCATCGATATCCACATCGATACCGGCAAGCGCGTGTTCGAATACGACGGCGACACCGGTGAAGGCGGCTACGTCAACTGACCGTGCAGCACGGTGAGAGATGGAACGCGCACCTCCGAGACGTCTCAGAGGTGCGCGTTCCATCTCTCACGGGACGTCGCGACCGCGTCAGGCCGGGGTCAGACCCTCGGCGCGAAGCTCGTCCCACAGCGAGTCGGGAATCGGCATGGTCACCAGGTCGAGATTCTGGCGGATCTGCTCTGCTCGGGCCGTTCCGACGATGACCGAAGCGGTCGCCGAATCCTGGAACGGGAACTGGAGGGCTGCGGCAGGGAGAGGTACGCCATGGGCATCGCAGATCGCGGCGATCCGGGTCACGCGATCCCAGATGTCATCCGGAATCGCGCCGTACTCGTACCGGCTGTCGCGTGACGGAACGGTCGTCGCCAACAGGCCCGAGTTGAACACCGACGCCGCTACCACCGCGGTGTCACGTTCGTGGCATGCCGGCAGCACCTCGGCCGCGGCGGGCTGCTCCAGCAGCGTGTAACGACCGGCGATCATGATCACGTCCAGGTCCGCCTCACGCACCGAACGCGCCAGCGCATCGGACACCATCGACCCGATGCCCACCGCGGTCACGAGCCCCTCGGCACGCATGTCCTGCATCGCCGGATACGCTTCCGCGATGGCCTGATCCAGGTGGCCCGAGCGCTCCGGATCGTGCAGGTAGAGCACGTCGATACGGTCCAGCCCCATCCGCTCCAGCGACTCTTCGAGCGACGTGCGCACGCCGACACCATCGTAGGCGGGCTCGCGGCGCACGTCGGTACGCACATGGAAGGCATGCTCGAGGTCGAGTCCGCCGTCATCATCGGGGTTCGGGCGGATCAGCCGCCCCGCCTTGGTGGACACGATGAACTCGTCCCGCGGCTTGGTGCGTAGGAAGGCACCCAGACGTCGCTCCGACAGGCCCAGTCCATAGTGCGGTGCGGTGTCGAAGTAACGCACGCCGCCGTCCCAGGCGGCCTCGAGAACCGCCCAGGCTTCATCGTCGGAGACCTCCCGGAACATGTTGCCGAGGTTCGCGGCGCCGTAGCCGAGACGCGTCGGCAAGCTCGCCAGGGCGGACACCGTCTCACGCATGCGCGTGGGCTCCCGTCCAGGTGTACTGCGCGCGCGATTCCGACTTCATCTCCATGCCCGTACCGGGCTCTGTGGGTGGCATGTAGTTGCCACCCTGGATGTCGGTGGGGATCACGAAGTGCTCGTGCAGGTGATCGACGAACTCGATCAGTCGCCCCTCCTTCGACCCGGAGACAGCCACGAAGTCGAACATCGACAGGTGCTGCACCGCCTCGCACAGCCCGACGCCGCCGGCGTGCGGGCAGACCGGGACACCGAACTTCGCCGCCAGCAGCAGGTTCGCGATGTTCTCGTTCACCCCGCCGACGCGAGCAGCGTCGATCTGCATGACCGAGATCGCCTCCGCCTGCAGAAGCTGCTTGAAGATCATGCGGTTCTGGGCGTGCTCGCCCGTGGCGACGCGGATGGGGGCTACCCCGCGCGCGATCTCCGCGTGGCCGAGGATGTCGTCGGGGCTGGTGGGCTCCTCGATCCAGGCGGGGTGGAACTCGGCGAGCGCGTTCACCCACTCGATCGCCTCGCTCACCTCCCAGCGCTGGTTGGCGTCGATGGCGATCGGGAAGTCCGGGCCGCACACCTCGCGCGCCTTGCGGAAGCGACGGATGTCGTCCTGGAGGTCAGCGCCCACCTTCAGCTTGATCTGCGTGAATCCGTCCGCCATGGCCTCGCGCGCCAGGCGCTCCAGCTTCTCGTCGGAGTATCCGAGCCAGCCGGGGCTGGTGGTGTATCCCGGGTAGCCCTCGGCGAGCAGGCGCTCGGTGCGCTCGGCGCGTCCCGACTCGGCGTCCCGGAGGATCTGAAGCGCGTCCTCGGGCGTCAGAGCGTTGGTGAGGTAGCGGAAGTCGACGAGGGAGACGATCTCCTCCGGGCTCAGCTGGGAGAGCAGCTGCCACAGCGGCAGACCGGCGCGCTTCGCCTTGATGTCCCACAGGGCGTTGATCACAGCGCCGATCGCCATGTGCATGACGCCCTTCTCCGGCCCCAGCCAGCGCAGCTGCGAGTCGCCGGTGATCTCCTTCCAGGTGCCGCCCATGTCATCGAGCAGCGGCTCGATCTCGCGACCCACCAGATGACCGGCGAGCGTGTCGATCGCAGCGACCTGCACGTCGTTGCCCCGACCGATCGTGAAGACGAACGCGTGTCCGGAGATGCCGTCATCGGCATCGGTCACGATCCGCACGTAGGCGGCCGAGTAGTCGGGGTCCGGGTTCATCGCGTCGGAGCCGTCAAGGCTGAGCGAGGTGGGGAAGCGAATGTCTGTCGTTTCGAGGGCGACGATACGGCTCACGTGAGATCTCCTTGGATCGGGCTCTCACAGATTAAACATCGGATGTCTATACTGTCAATTACAGCCGCCTGACGCGGCCCTACGGAAACGGAGCACCGATGAAGTTCGCACGCCTGGGTCCTGTCGGCGAGGAGATCCCCGTCGTCATCACCGCCGAACGCACGCTGGACCTGCGTGCCGTCACCGCCGACATCGACGGAGCATTCCTCGAGAACGATCCGATCTCCCGCACTCAGGCGGCGATCGATGCCGGCCAGCTTCCGGAGCTCGAAGGTGCGGACGAGCTTCGCATCGGCGCAGCGATCGCACGCCCCAGCGCCGTCATCTGCATCGGGCAGAACTATGCGGCCCACGCCCGCGAATCCGGTGCCGAGCCGCCGACGATTCCGATCATGTTCCTCAAGACCCCGAACACCGTGGTGGGGCCGAATGACACGGTCACGATTCCCCGCGGCAGCGAGAAGACCGACTGGGAGGTGGAGCTCGGCGTGGTGGTCGGCACGCGCGCCGCCTACCTCGACTCCCCGGAGGATGCCGCCGCGCACATCGCCGGCTTCGTGATCTGCGACGACGTCTCCGAGCGGGCGTTCCAGATGGAGGTCTCCGGTGGCCAGTGGTCGAAGGGGAAGATCGCGTTCGGATTCAACCCGACCGGGCCGTGGCTGGTGACTCCAGACGAAGTCGACGCTCAGAACGTCGGACTCCGCAGCTTCGTCAACGGCGAGCCGCGTCAGGATTCCAACACCAACGACATGATCTTCGACGTCAACCACATCGTCTGGCACCTGTCGCAGTACGTCACTCTCGAGCCGGGCGACCTCATCCTCACGGGCACCCCGCAGGGCGTGGCGTTCGGCGGCAAGTTCCCGTATCTGAAGGCCGGGGATGTCGTGGAGATCGAGATCGACGGCCTGGGGCGCCAGCGCCACGAGTTCACCGCATGGGAGAAGAATTGATGGGAAGCATGGACGGACTCGTCGCCGTCGTCACCGGCGGCGCACAGGGCATCGGCGCGGCGATCGGCCGGCGCCTGCATGAGGAGGGCGCCACCATCGCGGTGCTGGATCTCAACCCCGACATCGCCGACAGCGCCTTCTCGGCGTACCGCGCCGACATCTCGGATCGCGCGAGCGTCACCGCGGCGATCGAGCAGGTCGCCGCCGACCATGGTCGGATCGACATCCTGATCAACAACGCCGGCATCGGCGCGCAGGGCGACATCGCCGCCAACGACGACGACGAGTGGGCGCGCGTCCTCTCGATCAACGTCACCGGGATCGCGCGGGTGACCGGTGCGGCGCTCCCCTGGCTGCGTCAGTCCCCATCCGCTGCGATCTGCAACACGTCGTCCATCGCGGCCACCACCGGTCTGCCGCAGCGCGCGCTGTACACGGCGACCAAGGGTGCCGTCCTCTCCCTCACGCGCGCCATGGCCGCCGATCACCTCCACGAGGGCATCCGCGTCAACGCCGTCAACCCGGGCACCGCCGACACGCCGTGGATCGGTCGACTCCTGGCGAACGAGACCGATCCCGAAGCTGAGCGCGCCGCTCTCCAAGCGCGCCAGCCGCACGGACGTCTGGTGTCGCCGGATGAGGTCGCAGACGCTGTCGCCTACCTGGTGAGTCCGCGTTCCGGGTCCACCACGGGCACCTTCATCGAGGTGGACGGCGGCATGGCGCAACTCCGTCCGCGCCCCCGCTCCTGACTCGAAGTTGTTCCGGGCTCAAAGATCTTCGGAGATATTTCTCCCCTACATTCGAAACATCGCCCACCCCTCCCCCGGACGCGCTACGCTGTAAGCGAGTTGAGAAAATCAGCTCGACAACTTCTGATGACCGACCACCCGATTCGGACCTCAGGCCAGACGGGCTGCCGCATTGCGCCAGTCCAAGCGGCGCCCAGCCACCCCCCTTGGCTGGGCGCCGTTTCTCGTTTCCGCCGAGGGTGTCCCGAGAGGCCGTGCCGGGCGAGGCATCACGAAAGTAGGACTGCGCGTCGTCCGCACGCAGCCATATCGTCCTCCTTTGGCTACATCGTCCTCTTTCGACGAGGCGCTGCGGTGAGCGCTTTCGCGGGCATCCCCGTGCCCGTCGCCCGCGCGGCCCGTCGCCTCAGAGCGCGTCGAGCCCGTAGATCCGCTCGGCGTTCGTCCGCAGCACGGCGTCGGCGTCGAGGTCGCGGGACGCGATCCACTCACGCACGATCCGCTCCCACGCGCCATATCCCGCCGCCGTGTCGCCGGCGAAGGAGGCGGGCCAGTCACTGGCATAGAGCAGCCGCTCCGCCCCGAAGGCCTCCAGCGCCGTGTCCAGGAAAGGTTCGAACTGCGCGGCGGAGAATGCGCCGGTGCTCTCGCCCGGCAGGCCCGACACCTTGCACGCCACGTTCGGGCGCGCGGCGAGTTCGTGCATCGACTCCGCCCAGCCTTCCGCAGCCGGCGACGCCGGAGCCTGCGCCGACCCGACGGTGGGCTTACCGAGGTGGTCGAGAACGATGCTCAACTGCGGCAGCGCATCCGCGAGCGCCGCGACATCGCGAAGCTGCGCCTGTCCCCGGACGCAGGCATCGAAGACCAGCCCGTGCTGCGCCACGAGCTCAGCGCCGGCGCGGAAGCCGGGCGTGAGCGCAAAGCCGGACGCCTCGCTCTGCAGCAGTCGCCGAACGCCGACCACCCGCGGTCGAGAGGCGAGCGCGGCCAGATGATCCGCGACATCGGCGCCCCGTTCCAGCGGCGCAAACGCGATCAGCCCGCGCACCGGCAGCGGAAGGGAGGCGACCCAGTCCACCTCGGCAAGCGCCTGATCGGCGCGTGTGTCCGCCTGCATGAAGATGAACGCACGGTCATCCGACATCCCGGCCACCGCCTGGGCGAGCTCCTCCGGGCCGAATGCGCGGTCCAGATCGCCGCTCAACCAGTCGTAGTCGAGAACGGCGGGGTCCCAGAGGTGAAGATGCGCGTCGAGGATCTGCATGGGTCTATCCTGCCGGACATCCGATGTCTCGCTATCATGAGCCCATGGCGGTGACGGACGAGGCGATCCAGAAGATCAAGGCGATGATCGTGCGCGGCGAGTTGGGGCCGGGTGATCGCCTGCCTCCGGAGAAGGAACTCGCCGAGCGTCTGGGACTCTCTCGGAACTCGATGCGCGAAGCGGTGAAGGCGCTGGAGGTCATCCGCGTGCTCGATGTGCGCCGGGGCGACGGGACGTACGTCACGAGCCTCGAACCGCACCTCCTGCTGGAGGCGATCTCGTTCGTCGTCGACATGCACGACGACGAGTCGCTGCTGGAGATCTTCACGGTTCGTCGCGTGCTGGAATCGCACGCCACCGCGGCCGCTGCTCTGAAGGCCACCAACGAAGATGTCGCCTCCCTCGAGGCGGAGATGGATCAGGCCCTCGGGCTCACCGACATCGCCGAACTCGTGGCTCATGACCTCCGCTTCCACAGCGCGATCACCCGCATGGGCGGCAACACCTACCTCTCGAGCCTGCTCGACAGCCTCAGCAGCCAGACCGTGCGCGCGCGGCTGTGGCGCGGTCTCACCCAGGACGGCGCGGTCGAGCGCACACTCAGCGAGCACCAGGCCATCGCCGAGGCCATCGCGGCACGCGATCCGGAGCTCGCTTCCTCCCTGGCATCGGTGCATGTCTCCGGCATCGAGCGGTGGCTGCGCAAGGCAGCCGCGGCTTCTGCGGCCACGGCTTCTGCGGCCGGTGACGACCTGGGCGACACGCCCTGACGTCCTGAACCTGACTCAGACGAACCGAATCGCCGCCTGCAGCCGCGTGCGGACATCGAAGATCTCCGTGCCGCCGAGATCCCGAACGCCGGTCACTCCGCGACGCAGGACGGTTGTCAGAGCGCTGCGCCCCACGACCACGGCGGCAAGCGAGCGGACCCGTCCGAGCTCGGTGATCTGCTCCGGCACGTCATTGTCAGGGAGCACCACGATCACGCCACCGAAGCGCACGCCCGCGGCCTTGCCCAGTGCTCGCGCCGCTGCCACGGTAGCCCCCACGGGTGCCGCATCCACACCTTCGCCGATGACCTCGCCACGACGGAACTTCACGGCGGCGGCGTAGTCGTCACTGGTCAGCGCGAACAGCCCGCTCGGCCCCAGCACCACGTGATCGAGCTTCCCGCCGATGCGCGGCACGGCGACGTCATGCCAGATCGTGTAGCCCATGCCGAGATCCGACAGCGAGCGCGCGGTGTTCTCCTCGGCGAGCGCGTCGGCCAGCAGCCGACGCAGCTCCCGCGGCGCGGATCGCACCAGGGCGGGGTCGTACGGATCGGGAAGGGCAACACCGCGCCCCGCCCACTCACGGATGCCGACGAGGTAACGCTCACGGTTGTAGCCACCGGGCTGGCCGTGGCTGCGCGGGCCAGGGCGGGTGTCCGCGGGCCGGCTGCGCACGGTCGGTTCCGGCGCGAACGTCGGATGCGGCGCGGATGTGCTTCCCCGCCCGCGGTCGTAGGCAGCGCGCGCGATCGGCGTTCCCACGAGCTCCCAGGCTTCCTGCACACGCACGAAGAGCGCCGCATCGCCACCGGTGTCGGGGTGGGCCTCACGCAACCGCAGCCGATAGGCGCGGCGCAGTTCTTCGTCGGTCACGTCCGGGGCGACGCCCAGCACCTCGTAGGCGGACGCGGCCAGGGGCGAGCCGCTCACGTAAAGAGCGCCGTCGGGGCACGGAACGCGAGAGCTTCCTCCCCGAGTCCGACGGGCAGATCGGCGATGGTCGCGGGCGACCAGCGCGGAGAGCGATCCTTGTCCACGAGCTGAGCACGAATGCCTTCGGCCATATCGGGACGTCCGGACAGGAACGCACCCACGTGGAACTCCTGTTCGAGCACGGCGCGCAGATCATTCGATGCACGAGCAGCACGGATCGAGGCGAGCGTCACGGCAAGGGAGCTCGGCGACAGCTCGCCCAGCAGTTCGGCGGTCGCCGCAGCATCGCCGCCGATCTCACGCAGTCGATCGACGATGTCACCCACGGTGTCGCGGGAGAAGGCGTCGTCGATCCACTCGCGAGCGTCTTCCAGACGCGAACGCTCGGGGGTCTCGTCGAACAGCATGAGGAGTTCCATCGGCGTTCCCGGATCCGCGCGGTGGCGCAGGGCATCCAGCGCAGACGGCAGCCGAACAGACGGAACGTACTGGTCGGCGAACCCGGCCCAGATCGCGTCGGCAGCGTTCATCGCGACGCCGGTGAGGCCGAGGTACTCCCCGATGCACCCCGGCGCGCGGGCGAGCAGCAGGCTGCCTCCGACATCGGGAGTGAATCCGATGCGCGTCTCCGGCATCGCCAGCTGCGAGCGCTCCGTGACCACACGCACCGCGGCGTGACCCGAAATGCCGATGCCGCCGCCCATCGTGATGCCGTCGGCGAAAACCACCACCGGCTTCGGGTACTCGTGGATCAGCAGATCCAGTGCATACTCCTCACGGAAGAAGTGCAGCGCTTCATCGGGGCGTCCGCTGATCAGCGATTCGCGAACCGCCCGGACATCGCCGCCGGCACACAGCCCACGATCGCCCGCCGCATCGATCAGCACGGCTGAGACATCGGGGTCGGATATCCACCCGCGCAGGGCCACCAGCATGATCTCGATCATGTCGATGCTCAGCGCGTTGAGGGTGTGCGGCCGGTTCAGCGTCAGCTGTCCGAGGCCGCCCGTCATCTGGACGATCACCGGGGCGTCCGACTGTGGCGTGCTCACCCGGCCTAGGTTACCCTCGCGACAAGGAGCATCGGTCACCGCGCCCGACGCAGCGGTGACGGATGCGCTCCGGAATCGCCGATGATTCACCGGAGAAACGCTGAATCGGCCACAATGAGATGACCTGATTCGCGACGAAGAGAGGCTGGCACATGCCCGAAGGACACGTGTTGGAGTTCCGAAGCCTCACAAAGCGCTACGGTGCGGTGACTGCCGTGGATGGCCTGACTGCCCGCGTCGAGCCCGGCATGGTGACCGGATTCCTCGGCCCGAACGGTGCCGGCAAGACGACCACGCTGCGCATGCTGCTGGGGCTCGTGACGCCCACCTCCGGTTCGGCGCTCATCGACGGCGCACCCTATGGACGTCTGACGCACCCGGCACGGACCGTTGGCGCGGTTCTCGAAGCCACCTCATTCCACCCGGGCCGCAGCGCCGCCGATCACCTCAAGGTCTACGCGCGCGCCGCCGGCATCGCGCTCTCCCGCGTTCCCGAAGTTCTGGAGCTGGTCGGGCTGAGCGGAGCGGCCACACGGAAGGTCGGCGGTTACTCGCTGGGCATGCGTCAGCGGCTCGCGCTCGCCACGGCGCTCCTGGGTGACCCGGGCGTGCTGGTCCTGGACGAGCCGACCAACGGACTGGACCCCGAGGGGATCACGTGGATCCGCGGTTTCCTGCGCGCCCTCGCGGCCGACGGCCGGACGGTGCTGGTCTCCTCTCACATGCTCGCGGAGGTTCAGCAGACCGCCGACGCCCTCATCATGATCGCCAATGGCCGTCTGGTCTTTCAGGGCGGATTCGGTGATCTCCTCGCGGACGAGGAGTCTGCCACGGTGGTCGATGGTCCCGATCGTGGCGCGCTCGCCGCGGCACTGCGTCAGGCCGGGCTCACCGCCGAACTCCTGCGGTCGGGGCTCACCGTGCGCGGCGCGACAACCACAGAGGTGGGCGCGGCAGTAGCCAGTGCGGGCGTTCCGCTTTCTCTCCTGCAGCGCAAGGGTCCGTCGCTGGAGGAGGTGTTCTTCGAGCTGACCAACGGCACGCGGGTGCACCCGTCGGCATCGGGTGACGCCTCGGGCAGCGCCACTGCGGGGGTAGTGAGCACGGCCCCGGCGGGCGATGGCGTGAGCGCTGGTGCCGCACGCGCTGGGGCGGTTGACGCCGCCGCTCCTGCGCTGGGTGCGGTAGCTGCCGCCGGAGTCGGCGCGGCTGCAGCGGTTCTTGCTTCCCCGTCCACGATCGGGGGCGCGGGCGACGCGTCTTCGGATGTCGGTGCTGGTGTTGCCGATGTGGCAGCCACGAGCGACGGCGAGTCCAGCCCAGACGATGCGACGGACGTTCCGGCTGACGACGAGGACGAGGCGCCCAGCGATGATGCCTTGGTCGCTGAGGCGAGGGACTCGAGCGAAGGTGTTGACGCCGTCGATGGCCTGGATGATTCTGCGCCGCGCACGGCGGACACGGACGTTGACGAGCTGGCGGACTCGCTCGCGTCGGCCGGCGACGCTGCCGATCTGACCGGTGAAGACCCGGCGACCGCGACGGGACTCCTCGGCACTGCCGACGCCGCTGGTTCGGATTCGGGGCTTCAGGACCCGGGGACCGCGGACGCGTCCGCCGAAGCCGTCACGGATCCGGAGTCCGACATTCACGACTCTGAGTCTGAGTCTGAGTCTGAGTCTGAGTCTGAGTCTGAGTCTGAGTCTGAGTACGCTGACGCGACCGCCACTGACCAGGCCGTTGATCCGGAAGCCGACATTCAGGACGCCGAGTCCGAGCTCGAGAACGCTGACGCCGCAGTCGCTGCCGGTGCGAGTTCCGACCTCCGCGACACTGAGTCTGAGTCAGCCGACGAGGTCGTCACTGCCGACGTCGCTGCAAGCTTCGACGATGGCGCGGTCCCGATCGATCCCGACAGCCTCAATGAAGACCTCCCGAGTGACGACGTCGAGAATTCCGGCGAAGGCACGACTGCCGAGAGCGAAGACGCAACCGCTGGACACGCCAGCGCACACAACGACGCGATCGCCGGTGACAACGCGGACGCCGAAGCCGCAACCACGAACGACGACGCCATCGCCGGAGAGGCAACGGACGACGACGAGGAAACAACCGCTGGCGAGATCGACGAAGACGTAACCGATGTCGACGTCTCGGGCTCGCACGACGGCACCACCGATGTTGACACCGACGGCTCCGAAGGCTCCGAAGGCTCCGAAGGCTCCGAAGGCTCCGAAGGCTCCGAAGGCTCCGACGAGGACGCCACGACCGGTGAGATCGACGAAGACGTAGCCGATGTCGATGTCTTTGGCTCCCATGACGGCACCGCGGATGATGACGCCGAAGACGCCGAAGACTCCGAAGGCTCCGAAGGCTCCGAAGAGGACGCCACGATCGACGGCGCTGCAGGTGGGCCCGACGACGATGCGACCGATGACGTCGAGGTCACCGACGGAGACTCCGCCCCCACAGACACAGAAGGCGCGTTCAACGAAGACGGGCCTGACGCCGACAGCGACGACGACCCAGCGGGCGACACCGCCGTCGCTCCTGCTCACGGCGACGCCGGCGATCCGGCGCACCTCTCCGACGCGGTCGATGACGGTCAAGCGTCGGCTGCTGGCGATGTCGAGACACCGAACGAAGACGGCACTGCCTCCTTCTCGACCGACGGCGACATCGATCCCGAACAGGTTGCCGACGCGACACGGCTGATCGACTCCGACGACTCCGTCTCCGATTCGGACGTCGAGCGGAGCGAGGATCAGGGCGCGGCCCGTGACAACCGCGGCCCCGCAGGACTGGGCACGGCGTGGTGGATGCCCGCCGAGATCCGCGTTCCCACCGGAACGGCGTCGCTGATGGACGCGCAGAGCACCGACACCGACACCGACGCCGACGCCGACGAGCCAACCTCTGACGCGAACGAGGTGCCCGTCGTCGGCGCGCTCGCTAGTCAGAATCCCGCAGACGCAGACGCAGCCATCGTCCTGCCTTACGACGGGGATGTCTCCGAAAGCTCGCATGAGTCCGACGAGTCCGATCACACAGAGGACACGACGGCAGGCACCGCAGCGGAGGCCGGCGACGACGAATCGGACAACGCGACCGACGCCGCACCTCGCGCGTGGTGGATGCCTGCACCCATGAAGTACCCGTTCGGTGAGGACCCGACCCCAACGTCCGACAACGGAGCCGCGGACGCCGCACCGGTCGACGGTTCAGCGGACGGAGCTGACGTCGCCTCCTCCAGTGTGCCGAACGCCGACGGCGGTTCTCACGAATCCAACGAGGACGCTGACTTCTCGGAAGCGGCCCACGCCTTCGCCCCGGTGTCCGAAGGCGACGACGAGGCCCCGGCCACCGCGGACGCAGCAGATGACGAGCCCGCGCCGACGTCCGACAGCGACAGCGACAGCGACAGCGACAGCGACAGCGAGGCTGCCACCACCAACGACGCACCAGGTGACCCGTCCGCGGCGACGTCCGAGAGCGACAGCGAGGCTGCCACCACCGACGACACATCCGGTGACGCGTTCACGCCAGCGTCCTCGGGCGACACCACCGACACCACCGACACCACCGACACCACCGACACCACCGACACCACCGACACCACCGACACCACCGACACAGCGTCTCCCGAGGCAGCATCTCTCGGGGCAGCGGTGGACGAGACGGCGTCTCCCGCGGCAGCGACGGACGAGGACGATCTCGACGACGCGACCACGCCGGACTGGGCGATGCCGATGTCTGCTGCAACGGCGACGACCGCCGCGGCCGCGCCTCAGGTTTCTTCCCCCGCCGCACCGCAGGACGTCAGCGAGCCCGCACCGCACGAGTCGCCCGCGGCCGCGCCCGAACGGCCGGAGCGTCGCCCGTGGTGGCGACTCTCGCGTCGTCGCACGGCTGACATAGCAGACACAACCGCAGCGCCCGGCCCCGAACCGGTCGTCACGGATGCGATCGGCACTCTCGATCAGCTCTTCGGGAACGCGGAGAACGTCGAAGGCGGAGAGAACACCGCCGAGGGCGCAGATCCCGGTGCCGACGAGCTCGGCGCGCGCGCGGCAGCTGACACGAGCCGCTCCGAGCCCACGACCAACTCTGTGTCAGCAGCGCCGGCGGGCGACTGGGACGTGCCCACCGAGCTCATCTCCGTGATCCCTTCTTCCGAAGCGAGCACGACGGACGAAGCGTCGGAGCAGATCGCGCAGGACGCATCGATCGACCAGCCCGATTCCCGCGCAGACAACACCACGCACACCGTCGCCTTCGAAAGCCCAGCGGATCTATCCGACGCCCCCGAGTCCGATTCGGCTGCGTCGAACGACGCCGCGGATGCCCCCGCCGCCGACGAAGCCGCTCCCGTGGACTCGGGTGAGTTCGCTCCCACGGATGCCTCTCGCGCGACGGCGACGACGTTCATCGACACCGATGCACCCGCGCCGGCACCCGCACCCGCACCGGCGAGCGAGAGCGACATCCCGGAGCACGACGGATCCGCCCTCGACATCCCCGTCTTCGAGGCCACGGACGCACCGGAGCCTAACCCGACACCCGCAACTCCGCCGTTGTTCCGCGCGCCCGCTTCCGCGGCATCGGCGAGTGATTCGTCCCCGGAGCCGGCGGATGACTCCGCCTGGGCTCCGCAGCATGACGACGGATCGGGTGATGCCTGGATCCCACCCCAGCCACCCCGAACCGACGCCGAGGAGAACACGGTATTCGAGGTAGCGTCCACCGGCGAGATCGGCGTCATCCGCGCTGAGGACATCGCCGCAGAAACCCAGTATGCGGTGGCCGCCACGGGCGAGATCGGCATCATCCGCACGGGTGTGATCCCTGTCGTATCGGCAGAAGCCGCACCATTCACGGAGGCCAACGACGCTCCCGAGAACCGCTCCAACGATGATGCCGACGGCCAAACCTCGGACGCCGCAGAGTTGCAGGACTACCCCGTCGCAGAGGTCGACCGCAACGAAGATGACAGCACTTCGGACGAGGGTCAGTGGTCGGGCGAGCAGGAAGACGACGGACACGTCCAGCTCAGCGATACCGCCGAGCGCGACGCCGCCCAGGATGCCGCAGCCGACGAGCGCGATGCGTCCGCCGACACCGGCGACAACGCCATCGCGGCCGAGCCCCAGCAGGAGGCACCCGCGGACGCGCAGCCCGACCATGGACCAGCGGAACCCGCGCAGGCCGCAGCCGCCGACACCGGCGACACCGGCGACGCCGCCATTGCAGCCGAGCGTCAGCAGGACACACCCACAGACGCACAGTCCGACCATGGCGCATCGGAACCTGAGCAGGGCGCACCCACGGCTGGTGACGACGCCATTTCCGCCGAGCCAGCGCACCACGCACCCACGGATAGCGATCACCACGCACCCACGGGTAGCGATCACCACACGCCCACGGACAGCGCGGCACCCGCCGAGCACGATGACTCCGGGTCCGACGCGCCTGAGCCCGTCGCACCCGCGCCCGCATCGGCACCCATCGTGCTGACGTACGAGGCGAACCCGATGACCGGCGAGCTGTCGTTCGACGATCTGCTCCTCGGCTCCCGCCCGGGCGCGGATCCTGCGGGCGACGAACTGATGCAGCCGGAATCCGCCGATCCCACGCACGACACCGGCACCGCGCCCTACGCGCCCGACAGTGTCACGTCGGCCCTGCAGGGCGATGTCCCCAGCGAGGATCTCTCGACCCGCGTGATCGAGATCCCGCTGGCGCCTTTCACCGAAGACACCGACGATGACTCGCTCGAGGAAGAGGATCCGGTCCCGCGTGACGCGTGGGAGCGACGCGATGATCGCACCGAATCAGACGACGCCGCCGATGCCTTCTTCCGCCGCTTCGGCGAGGGAGACAGCGACGGAAACGCGACGAACGCGGACCGCAACGACGACGGAGGTGAGAGCCGATGAGCCTGGGCAACGCGACTCGTTCCGAGTTCACCAAGCAGTTCACCACGGTGGGCTGGTGGGTGATCGGCATCATCCTGGTGGCCTACCTGCTGATGTTCGCCGTCGGCCTGGGCGCGGCGGTCGGTGCGAGCGCGTCGGGCAGTATCCCCGGCGGGCAGCCGATCCCCCTCCCCGCCGATCAGGTCGCGCCGTGGATCTACTCGCTCGCTGCCAGCAGCGGCTACGTGCTGCCGCTGCTGTTCGGCACGCTGATGGTCACCAGCGAGTTCCGCCACAAGCTCATCGTGCCCACGTTGCTCGCCAACCCGCGTCGGGGCGTCGTCCTCAGCTCGAAGCTGATCGTCGGTGTGGTCATGGGCGCGATCTACGGTGTGGTCGCCATCGCGTCCACCATCGCGGGCGGCGGCGGCATGCTCGCCGTGTTCGGTCAGCAGACCGCTCTCGACAGCACCGACACCTGGGCGCTGGCCGGACGAGTGGTCCTCGCGCTGATCCTGTGGACCCTGGTGGGCATCGGTGTCGGCAGCGTGATCCGCAACCAAGTGGCCGCCATCGTGGTTGTGCTGGCGTTCACGCAGTTCGTCGAACCGGTGGTCCGGATGGCGGGCATGTTCGTCGATCAGCTGCAGGCACCGCTCCAGTACCTCCCGGGTGCCGCGTCGGACGCTCTGGTGGGGCACAGCCTGTTGGCGATCGCGGGTGATGCCGGCGCTTCCACCGACACTCCCGCGTGGTGGGTGGGGGCGCTGGTGCTGACCGGCTACGCCGTGCTGCTCACCGTGATCGGCACCGTCACCACGTGGCGACGCGACATCGACTGACAGCCGCAACTGACGGATCACGGCATCCGCAACACCGCTGCTGCCGGATCCGAGGCACGCACCGTGCTGAGATGCACCGTTCGCCATAGCATCACCCCATGACTGCGCTGTCGCGCCGCACTCGAGTGGGCTATGCCCTCGGCGGCATCTCCTCGGGAACCTATGGCACCGTCCCCGGTCTCATCCTGATGCCGTTCCTCACCGATCTGCTGGGTGTGGAGGCCGCCATCGCGGGAATGATCGTGTTCGCCCCGAAGGCGTGGGACTTCTTCCTCAATCCCGTGGCGGGCCGACTCAGCGACCGCTCCCAGAACCCGCGCGGGCGGCGACGACCCTTCATCCTGCGGGCCGGGATCCTTCTCGCGCTCGCTTTCACGGCGATGTTCTTCGGACCGACCGCACCGCCCGTGGCCGCCGCGCTCTGGGTGCTGATCGCGTTCCTCGCCTCCGCCACGGTCTACGCGTTCTTCCAGGTGCCGTATCTGGCGATGTCGGCGGAGATCACCGACGACTACGACGAGCGCACGCGGATGATCACGTGGCGCGTGATCGTGTTCACTCTGGCGATCCTCGTGGCCGGGGCGGCAGCACCGGCGCTCGTGGAGACGTTCGGCGGCATCATCGGCTATCGTGTGATGGCCGCAGCGATGGCGGTGCTCATCCTGATCGGCACGATCGGTGTCTGGTGGGGCACGCGCTCCGTGCCTCTCACGCGCACCGAGGAGGCCGGGGGTCGGCTGTTCGCCCAGCTCGCGATCGTGCTGCGTCAGACCGATGCGCGCGTGCTCATCGCCGCGTTCGTGCTCCAAGCCATCGGCATCGGTATGGTCCTCGGCGGGGTGGTGTACGTAGCACGTCACATGCTTCACGACCCCTCGGCCGCCACGATCGCGTTTGTCTGCTTCGTTGGTCCCGCCGTGATCCTTACCCCCGCGTGGTCACGGTTGTCGGCACGCATCGGCAAACGCGGAGGCTACACCATGGCGACCGTGGTGATGACGATCGGCCTGCTGGCGCTGCTCACCGTCCGCACGGGACAGGCGATGCCGATGTTCATCGCCGCAGCGGTGGTGGGCGTCGGCTATGCGGGAGCGCAGCTGTTCCCGCTCGCCATGCTTCCCGACCTCGCCGCCGACGACGCTGCTCGCAGCGGAGTCAACCGCATCGGGATGATCGCGGGTGTGTGGTCCGGGTTCGAGCTGCTCGGGCTGGCCCTGGGACCTGCGCTTCTAGGCCTCGTGCTGTCGTTCGGTGGCTACGCCGCCTCCACCGGCGATGCCGCACCGCAGAGTGCGAGCGCACAGTGGGCGATCGTGCTCGGCGTCTCGGTGATCCCCGCTGCCCTCTGCGCTCTCAGCCTCATCCCGCTGTTGCGCTATCGGCTCGATGCTCGCCTCCGGGCCGGTTCGCTGCCCATCGCCTAGGGAGTGAGTCCCCCGGGATCACTGGTCGTCGGCGGTCAGGGTGCGTGCGGCGGATCGATGTTGCGGCTCCGCCCGTCACCGCCGCCAGCGTCGGCGTCGGCGTCGGCGTCGGCGTCGGCGTCGGTGTCGGTGTCGGTGTCGGTGTCGGTGTCGGTGTCGGTGTCGGTGTCGGTGTCGGTGTCGGTGTCGGTGTCGGCCTGATGGTTAGTCTCAGAAATTGTCGACGGCGGTGCAAACCAGGACACCTAATGAGACCACCCCAATCGCCGGTCTCAATAGATGTCGAACACCTGCGACGAAACAGCAGCAACTGGGACCACCCGGCCCGTCGCACACGCCCACAACCCACCAC
>NZ_JBJDRI010000058.1:0-17173 GCF_044987425.1 Microbacterium sp. ZW T5_56
GTGCGGGGTGTGGGGTGCGGGGTCACGTGCCGCCGGCAGCGGAATACCCCGCCGACGCGCGGCTCAGCCCTCGATACCGGCGGCGAGCGCGTCCTCGCAGCCGAGCAGCAGCACGCCGGCACTCCACGCATGAGACAGCGTGAGCAGCATCCCGGGCGGCTGAAAGCACAGGGTCTGGTAGTAGCGCTCGCTCACCATGCCGCGGTAGGCGTTGAAGTCGCCGTCGAACCGCGCCACGAACTGGCGGAAGCAGGCCAGCGACTCCAGCGCGCGCTCGCGGTAGTGCTCGTCGCCGATCGCCTCGGCGAGTTCGAGCATCTCCCGCGTCATCACCAGCCCGTAGGCGTGCAGGTGCTGGTTGGAAGTGGAAGCCTGATCGGCGCCGCGCGTGCCGAAGCCGTAGATGCCCAGCATCGACGTGGGCGCGAAAGCGACGTCGTAGGAGTAGCGGAACGTGAGGGCGAAGTCGGCGGCGCGGCGAGCAAGATCGATCCACCGCGAGTGGCCCGTCGCGCGATGAAGCGCGAGGTACGCCATCACGGCGACATAGCCGTCCTCGCTGGTCGGAGCGAGATCGACGTCCTCCGGGGCACCGTGCAGATTCTCCTCGTGCACCAGTGCGGCGTAGTGATCGCCGGCGCGTTCGGCAGCGGGAAGATAGCGCGGATCCCAGGCGGATGCCTCCGCCAGCGCACCGACCCACGCGAGGCCCGCGCTGCCCTGCCAGGAGAGCACTTCCCCGGTCTCCGCGTGATGGATGCTCCCGAGAGCCCCATCCGGGCGCTGTCTGGCCACCACCGCGTCCAGATTCGAGACGGCGGCACGACGCCAGGTGGGGTCATCGGTGAGTTCGACGGCGCGCACGAGGAACTGCGTCGCCTCACCGAGGGTTCGGCTGTGCAGCCCGCGACGGTAGTGCGTCCAGCTCTGCGTCCAGCCGGAGTCGCGGTACCAGACACCCCAGAACGTTCCGCTCGGCGACAGATCGGCGGTGCAGAAGTCGATGACCCGCTCGGCGGCTGTGCGCAACTCGGCGGCGTCAGTGCGGATGGCGTGGCGCAGCATCGCATACGCCCACGGGATTCCCGACACCCATCCCACGTGCATCGCCTGCCGGTCGACGCTCTTTCCGTCGCGACCACTGACCTCGCGATCGAAGCCGACGGTCTCCAGCAGCACGCCGGGGTCCGGGTCGTAGTGCCAGCGGTGCAGTCCCTCCGCGGCGAGCTCAGCCGCCGCGGCGATCCCGACCCACGGGCGCAGGGGAGCGGAGGCACGCGCCTGCGCATGCAGCTCGCGGAGCAGACGAGCGTAGTCGTGCCGATCCGCCGTGAGCGGATGCACGCGCACCGTCACTTCGGCGACGTCACCGGGGGTGAACCGGTGAAGTAGCCGTTCCACTGGTCGCGGGACCGCATCGCCGTAGTAGGTGACCGGGAACTCCCGCGAAGGAAACGTCGCCGACAGCACGGCCCGTCCGTCGCGCAGCGCGAAACCGAGACCGGTGAGGCCGAGCGCCGTGCGCGGCGGCGCCGACAGTGCTGAGCCCGAGGCTCCGGGCTCGGGCCAGACCATCACGACGGGCGTCGCTGCGCGATCGGAGCGGAAATGCCACTCGTCGCTGACGAACGCGGCGTGGTGATCGGCGTCTGACGCGCCAGCCTCGAACCGCGGAAAGATCCGGTCGTTGTCGGCCGGACGGTTGTCACCGAGGAACGCGCCAGGGATCAGCCACCACGGCTCGCGCGCTCCGGCCAGCTCGATCGAGACTCGCAGCGCGGCATCCACCGCAGCGTCACCGTGGAACGCGGCGCGCACGACGAAGGCAGCGTCGTTCGCGGGCGTCACGCTGATCGTAAAGTCCGCGGCGTCGGCGTCCAGCACCTCCACGACCGGCGCCGGCGTCGTCGCGGCGAACACGGTCACCTCGGGTCCCGTCGCTGCGGGGCGCGTCGGGTCATCGGGGCCCGCCGTCCAGCGGCCACTCCAGCAGGTCCACCTCCACGATCTCCGCCTCCGGATCCAGCGGAACACGGAACGTGCGCACCTGGTGCGGCCGGAAGGAGCCCTCGATCGTGCGCCCCACCAGGGGAAGCTCGATACGAGCCTCATCCTCACGCCCGAACGTCTCCACGGCGCGGACGATGAGGTCCGCCGGCGATCCCTCCGGCACGTCTTCGCTGCCCTTCACGGCGCTGACCATCACAGCGCCTTCGCCATCATCGGCGAAGCCCTGCACCGGCGCGAGATCACCGGCGTGGAACGACTCCTGCTGGGCACGGACCGGCGCGCCGAGCACGGTGGCTCGCCGTGTGGGCTGCGCCGCGCGCCAGTCACCCGCATGCGGGATCAGCTCGAGCGAGAAACGCTGCACACCCTGATCCTGGAACGAGTAGATGCCTTCCGCATCCAGCAGGCGCGGGTCGTGCCAGGAGTAGACCGGACTGCGAACCGCCGTGATCCCGATGCTGGGGACGTCCCCGCCGGCGGAACCGGCCGGTGACACATCCCAGCCGTGCTTGTTCGTGCACACCACGGTGAGTCCGGCGGGGGATCCGCCGACGCTGCCCGTGAGATCGACCCATGACTGGGCCGGCTCTTCGGCGCCGTCCACCGGCCGCTCGATCGTGCCATAGGGAATCTCGTACGTCGCGGCGGGATCTGCGAGGGCCACGGGGAAGCGCAGCTTCAGCAGGTGCGCCTTCTCGCGCCAGTCGAGTGTCACATCGACTCGCACGGCCGGGGCGTCGTGTGCGAGCAGGTACTCCTCGATCAGTCGGCTCTTGCCCCAGGCGCGTTCGACGCGCACCCGCGAACGGAGGGGTCCGCTCTCGCGCACCACGATGCGGTCGAGGGTCATCGCCGCGCCGGGCCAGGCGTAGGTGACGACGCGGTGGCCCCACGTGTCGGTGGGGTCCTCGCAGATGGCGGTGCGCGGGGCACCGCGGGTGCCCGCGACGGGATCGGTTCCCGACGCCTTGTGCAGCAACGAGATCAGATCGCCCGTGGCGGGATCCAGCTCCACGCGGACGTGATCGTTCTCCAGCACGGTGCCATCGTCGGAGACGGACAGCGCCGAGCGGGTCACCGGCGCGGGACCCGGCAGCAGGCGGTAGAGCGCGTAGCCGAGAGCAGGCACATCGGCGCGGAACGTGACGGCACCGCGCCCGCGGTCACCCGTCGTGGCGGTGGACTGCGTGGCCTGGGACAGCACCTCGGCACCCGCGTGGTCCACCACGCGCACGCCGTTGGGCTGCACGCCGTACTGCATGTCCACCTCAACCGACACCGGCCACGGGTGCGGGTTGAACACCACGATCGGCTGCGTGGCGGTGTCCATCGGGATGTCGATCCGACGCGCGATCCGGTTGTGCACGCGGGTGATGATGCGCTTCGCGATCGCGACGGCTTCGCCGAGCTGATCGCGAGCGTCGTCGTAGGACGGCTCGATGGCCGAACCCGGCAGGATGTCGTGGAACTGGTTGAAGAGGATCTGCTTCCACGCACGCTCGAAGTCGTCGCGCGGGTAGTCGGCACCTGTCAGCACCGTGTCGATGGCCGCCCAGCGCTCGGCGGAGAGCACGGCGTACTGCGCGCGCCGCTGCCAGGCCTTGATGCCGGAGTGCGCGGAGTAGCACCCCGGGGCGTGGTGCTGCAGGTCGTCGCGGCGCACCGCGAGGGAGTCGAGGAACGCGTCGCCGCGGGCGCGCATCTCGTCGAAGTAGGCGCGTGGTGACGACATCGTCATCCTCCCGAAGGTTCCCATCCGGTCGTAGCGGTGGATTGAGTCGATGTTGGCGCGCGTGGGGCCGCCGCCGTGATTGCCGACGCCGTAGAACACCATGGCCTCGCCGAGCGAACGATCCAGCTGACCCAGCGACTTCTCCGTCTGCCCCGCCACGTCTCCCGGCGGGCTGCAGTACTCGAACGGGATCCGGTACCCGAGCACGCGCGAGCCATCCGGCGACTCCCAGTGAAACAGCGTGCCGTCGAGGTCCCCCTCGTGCGGGCCGGGCCGCAGGAAGCAGTACGAGTCGATGCGCTGTCCGCGCAGGATCTGGGGAAGGCTCGCGCTGTGGCCGAACGGGTCCACGTTCATCCCGGCCGTGGCGATGGTGCCGAACCGGTCGTACAGGTAACGCTGGCCGTACAGGCCCTGGCGGGCGAACGACTCGCCCATCGGCATGTTGCAGTCCGGCTCCACCCACCAGCCGCCGACATTGACCCAACGGCCCTCGGCGACACGCTGCGCGATGCGCGCGAACATCTCCGAATCCTGCTCCTCCACCCAGGACAGCAGCACGATCTGATCGCAGGTGAACACGAAATCGGGATACTCGTCCATGCGATCGAGAGCGCTGGCGAAGGTGGCGCGCGCCTCCTGATAGCCCTCCTGCCACGGCCACAGCCACACCGGATCCAGATGGGCGTTGCCGATCATGTGCAGGGTGCGATCAGGCGTGGCGGCAGGGCGCGAGACGTGCGCGAGGAAGGCCGGTTGCGCTCCCGAGGGGGCGTTCGCGATCGGTGCTCGTTGGTGGTCGGCGGTCATGACGGCTCCTCTCCGGCTGCCCAGGCATCCAGCATCTCCGACAGCGCGTGCAGGAGGAAGGTGTGCAGCTCCTGGATCCGCGGGGTCTGCGTACTTGGCGCGAGCAGGACGTGATCGGCGAGGGCGAGCGACGCGCCGCCGTCGCCTCCCGCGAACAGCAGGGTGGTGGCGCCGGTGGCGCGAGCGGCGGTGAGGCCGCGCACGATGTTGGCGGACCGACCCGACGTGGTGAAAGCCGCGACCACGTCGCCCGGGCCGACCAGCGCCTCCACCTGACGGGAGAACACGTCCTCGAACGCGTAGTCGTTGGCGATGCACGTGGACACGGTGGCATCCGTCGTGAGAGTGACGGCGGGCAGCGGACGTCGGTCGCGCTTGTAATGCCCGATCAGCTCCCCCGTGAAGTGCTGTGCGTCGGCCGCGCTGCCGCCGTTGCCGAACGTGTACAGGGTGCCGCCGTCGGCGAACGCGCGGATGAGCACGGCGCCGACCGCGCGAACGTCATCCAGCAGATCGGTGGCGTCCTCGGCCACGCGGATATGCGTGTCGAGCTGTGTGTCGAGCCAGTCAGACATGGGTGGGATCCTCCGTGACAGGTGTCGAGGTGGGTTCGGGTGCCGTGGTGCGGATGAGGTCGAGGGCGCGGGCACCGGCACCCACCACGCACACCTCGTCGCCGAGGCCGGCCAGGCACACCTCCACGGCGGCAGCCGCCGGGGGCATGGCGGTGGCGCGCACCGTCTCGCGGACCGGATCGAGCAGAAGCGAACCCGCGCGGGTGACTCCGCCGCCGAGCACCACCACGTGCGGTTCGAAGAGGTTCACCAGATCGGTGACGGCCTGGCCGAGCAGCGCGGTGGTCTCGTCCCACACCGCGGCAGCGACGGTGTCGCCGGCGGCGGCCGCGCGGGAGACGTCCTCCGCGCGCACGGTGTCGAGATCCCGCAGCGATGAGGGGGTGTTGACCGAGGTGAGCAGTTCGTTCGCCCGCACTGCGATGTTGGTGCCGGAGGCATACGCCTCCAGACAGCCGCGACGCCCACAGGCGCAGAGTCGTCCGCCGGGGCGCACCGTGAGATGGCCGAACTCGCCGCCGTTGCCCGCTGCGCCGCGGTGCAGCATGCCGTCGATCACCGCACCACCCCCGACGCCCGTGGACAGGGTGAGGTACAGCGCGGTGTCGGCATCGGCCGCAGCGCCGTAGCGGTACTCGCCGAGGGCGCCGGCGGTCGCGTCGTTCTCGAGCACCGCGGGGACACCGAACGCCTCGGACGTCAGCGCGACGATCGGCACATCGATCCAGCCCGGCAGATGCAGCGGATGAGTGAGCACACCGCGGACCGCGTCCAGAGGGCCGCCGCAGCTGATGCCCACTGCCGCAGGGGCGCCGATGCCGGCGGCCGCGATGCTGCGGCGCCCCATGTCGAACAGGTGCTCGATCACCGCTTCGGGACCGCGTTCCTTGCGGGTGGGCTCCGACAGGAATCCGTGGGTGCGGCCGTCGGCCGACACCATGGCCACGGCGAGCTTGGTGCCGCCGATGTCGAGTGCGAGCACGGGCTGCTGCGTTGCCATTCGTTCCTCCGGACTCCACGGTGAGCGACGAACGCCCAGTGTGACATCGTTCCCACATCATAGCAAGACGATGCGCCGCCACAAGATCCGAATCGGTTCGGATCCGGCTCAGGCGGCGGGAGGAGCGATGGATCCCCGGTCCAGGAAGCTGGTGGGCAGCACCAGCGTGCGCACCGGTGCGTCCGGGGTGTCGATGCGCTCCAGCAGCGTGCGCAGGGCTGTCGCGCCCAGCGCTCCCGCGTCCTGCTGGCGGGTGGAGACGCCGGGGCGCACCATGCTCATCCACGGGGCGTCATCGAAGCCCGCGACGCTGACGTCCTCCGGAATGCGTAGTCCGAGTTCCGCTGCCGCGCGCCAGGTGCCCTCGGTGAGCACGTTGTTGGCCGCGAACACGGCGGTGGGACGATCCGGCAGCGAGAGCAGGTGGCGGGCGGCCGCAGCGGCATCGCCGGCGTCCCATCCCGCCTGCACGATCAATGACTCGTCCGGGCGGATGCGCTGCGCGGCCAGGGCGTCGAGATAGCCGCGCTGACGCTCGTCACCCGTGGTCCATTCGGTCTCATCGATCAGCAGAGCGATGCGTCGGTGCCCCGCGGCGAGGAGTCGGCTGGTGGTGTCGCGGGCGGCCGCACGGTTGTCGACCACGACGGCGTCGGTGCCGTCGGCGTCGAAGCGGCGGTCCACCTCGATCAGGGGCACGCCGATGCGCGTCAGATACTCGCTGAGCCCGCGGGTCACGGGGGTGGCGATCACACCCGACACGCGGGAGGCGACCAGGGCTTCTGCCGCATCGATCTCACCCGTGCTGTCGCCGTGCAGATCCACCAGCACGATGGTGCGACCATGGGCGCGGGCCTCCTGTCCGATGCCCGAGGCCAGTTCCGCATAGAAGACGTTGCGCAGGTCCGAGACGAGCACTCCCACGGATCGGCTGGTGCGCTGCTTGAGGCTTCGCGCCGTGGCGTCCACCACATAGCCGATCTCCTTGGCCACCGCACGCACGCGCTCGCGCACCTCGGGAGCCGCATATCCGTTGCCCGACATCGCGCGCGATGCGGTGGATCGAGAGACTCCCGCAGCCTCTGCCACCTCGCGAATCGTGGGGCGAGCGATCGGAGCGCGTCGCGGCTCGCTCACGACTTCTCGATCTCGACGAGAGCCTCGGCATGCTGGCCGAGGCGAAGGTCGCCGATGGTGACGTCCACGGCGATGCGTCGGCGTCGCCCCCCGGTCGAGGGTGTGACGATGAACTGCACAGCGGCCTCCTCGCGAGGATCGAGCTCCAGCTCGAACTCCGGCTGGGACGAGCGCCAGCCTATCGGCAGCAGCGGTGCCAGCCGTGCGACGGCGCGGTGCGGCAGAGGATTGCGGACCTCGACGGTGTACTCCAGCTCGTCGCCGATGTGCGCGCGGCGACGGTAGGGGAGCAGCCGCGCCGCCTGTCCATCGGGGCCGATCGCGATGTCGTCGAGCGGGAGGAGGCGGTGATGCAGCGTGTCGACCAGCTCGGCGGACTCGGCGAGATAGTCGAGATAAGCGTCATCCACCCAGCGGGGTTCCCAGTGGCCGCTCGCCAGCAGTCCCGGTGCCAGGCGTCGGTAGAGCGCGGCACTCTGGCCGTAATCGCCGAGGCGGAACAGGTTCCGGTACTGGTAGTTCATGATGTCCCGGCGCCCGTCGCGCCCGCCGAGACCCTCCTGCTGGTCACCGGTGAACACGACGGTCAGCTCGTCCACCTCCAGCTCGTACGCCACCGCATAGAGCGTGTGTCCGGGCTGCGGGTGCGGGGTGATCGTGTACTCGTTCCAGCGCACCGGCTCGCCGAGCGCCAGCACGCGATCCGCCGAGATCGGGTCGTACCACTGGCAGGGCAGATCCTCGCGCCAGGGGTCGGCCATCACCGGTGCCACGTTCTCCGGAATCCAGAGTTCGGTGCCCTCCACCTCCCGCAGCAGCGGCATGCCGGCGATGTGGTCGTCGTGGTAGTGCGTCGGCAGGGCGACCGAGATGTGCGTCACCCCATGATCGCGACGCAGCGCGGGCAGCGAGGCGAGCCAGGGGCGCCGCGCGGCGCGCTCCTGCCCCGGCACGAGCCCGGTGGTCATGTCGTAGCCGTAGTCGATGATCAGCGCCTCGCCGGTCTCGGAGAGTAGCACGTACGAGCACGACATCGAGGTGCGATTCAGCAGCAGATGCGGGGTCAGGGCGACGAACGGATCGTCGAGTCGGGCCTGCAGATCCCAGGGATAGGAGCGGCGGGAATCGACGTACTCTTGCATCGTGCGAGCCAGCGCGTCCAGTGCCACAGCGGCATCTTCCATGACGTCGCCGTGTGAAGGGGCGAGCCGGGTGACGCTCTCGGCGATGAGGATGTGTGCGCTGAGCACGGTCATCGCGGGGCCCTCGTTCTGTGTGTACGACCACTGCGTTGCCGCCAGCGACCACACCTTGCCCGGCGCATAGATGAGGTCTCCGCAGAACGCGATCCGCTCGTCATCGCGATCCAGCAGGTACGACACGGAGCCGATCGTGTGACCCGGGGTGGGCAGCACGCGCAGCCGGACACCGGCCGCCTCGAGCTCGCGGTACTCCGGGACGACAGCATCGACGGGAACCGGCTCCAGGAGGGAGAAGCGATCTTGGCGCAGGTTGTAGTCGTTGTCGAGCTGGCGCGTGGTCCACATCTCGTCCACCCGATCGAACAGCTCTCGCTCGACGGGCGGCACGTGGATGCGCGCGCCGTGGCCCGCGGCGAGCGGGAGTCCCTGCGCTTGATCGCGATGGTGGTGAGTCATCAGGACGTCGGTGATCCGGCGGATGCCGAGCGCGGCCAGATGATCCAGCGCGAGTCCGGAGCCGAAGTCGATCGCCACCGCGTCGCGCTCGCCCTCCGGAGCTGCCGGATCCACGAGGAGGTAGACGGCGCACGTGTCGGCGATGCGCCACACGCCGCGCGCCACTTCGACGGGGGTGTTCATCTACGGCTCGCGCGGTAGTCGCTCCAGGTGCGGGCGATCTCGGCGAGGTGCTCGGGATCGATCGGCTCGGCTTCGCTCACCTGCTCGATGTAGTAGAGCGCGGGGACGCCGAGACCCGCCTGCGTGCGCGCGTAGTCCAGCCATTCCGCGCGATTGGGCATGGGCCACTGGTCGGTGTCCACGGGGTGGTGCGGCAGCACGGCGGCGATGATCTCGTGGCGGGCGCGCAGCTGCGCGGCCACGGAGACGGGGGCGCCGGCGGTGTCGTGCTCCAGCACGTCGTTGGTGCGGATCATGTCCGCGACGTCGCCGAACGACGGGTGCACGGTGTGCGTGATGACGAGTGCGTCGGGCTTGGTGCGTTTCGCCGCCGCGTGCAGGTGCGAGACGAGTCGGTGCAGCGCGGCGATGCCCCAGACGCCGTCGCTGTCGGGAGCCGAGCGCAGCATCGTGCCGCTCGGGGTGCGCTGGGTGAAGTCCACCTTGAAGCCGTCGGCGTTCAGGCCGTCGGCGGAGAGCAGCCGTTCCACAATCGCGTCGAGGCGCTGCAGGTACGCGGGGCTGCTGGGGTCGACGGCCACTGGGCGACCCGCCGCGTCGGTGACGCACTCCGACGGGGGCAGCCCCGCCGGATCCCACGCCTTCCACCACAGCAGCACCCGTCGGCCGAGCTCGTGCTGGTGGGCGATCCAGCCACGCATGTCGGGCCAGGCGTCCGTATCGGGTTCCGCGGTGCCGTACTGCGCCTGCCAGCGGTCGTCGATGACGATCGTGCCGGGATCGAGCGCTCCGGCCGTCAGTCGGGTGAGGAATTCGTCGTAGATGTCCTGGCGACAGAGGTCCGGGGCGGGGGCGCCGCCGCGAGCCACCTGTGCTCCCCAGCCGCAGAACAGCGGCTCCAGCCACCAGGGCGACGGCGTGTGCACTTGGAGGGGAGCGAAGCCGTGCGCGACGAGATCGTCGCGGTAGCCGCTGAGGGCTTGCGCCGGGGAGTCGACGGGCGCGAGGACCACGGTGGGCGAGCGCCACACGCCGTGGACCGCGGTGTGCCCTTCGAACGACAGTCGCAGCAGCGCGCCGTCATCGACCGGATCGAAGCGCATTGTCGTGAACCCGAGATTCGCGACATCGTCTCGCAACCAGGCGGCGAGCCAGGGACCCGGTGGAGGGGTGAAGGGATCCGTCACGGGCGCGCGGCCGAAGGCGAGCGCCAGCGGAGGCGGGGAGAACACGCCGTTCAGGCGGCCGGGGTCGGCGTCGCCCACCACGCCGAGCGAGGCGGCCGACCAGATCGGCCGCACGAAGGCCACGGGCTCGGTGGGGCTCGGAACGTAGAGCGACTGCGCGTCTAAGCCGGAGCGGAAGACACCTGCGGCACCCGTGGGAAGGACGCCGTCGCCACCGAGGATCGTGACATCGGTGAGCTCACCCGCGCCGTGTGCCTCGAGGGTGACCTCCACGCCCTCGTTCGTGCAGCGCAGCTCCAGCACGCGCTGGTCCCACGCCGTCGATTCGGTGCGCACGCGGATCACGACCGCGTCGTCCTGGGTTTCGACTTCGGGTTCGTGGTGGCGCATGCTCTCGTCGCGGGCGGTGCGCGTGTGTGCGCTGGAGAGGGCGCACAGCCGCATCCAGCGGGTGCCGTCGGCCGCGGAGAATGCGAAGTACGGCGAGCGCCGCAGTCCGTCCGGGCCCGTTCTCCAGGAGAGGGAGTAGGAGGGTGTGCGCACCGTGATCCGGTCGGGCGCACTCGTCAGCGAAGGCGCGGAGCTCATGCTTATAGTCTATGTGACAACGTTCCCAGTTGCTGTCGATTTCGGGAGTTGGGGGTGCGTAGCGTCAGCGGGGGTTTCGTGTCCTGGAGTCTTGTGTCCTGGGCTTCGCGCCCTGGGGCCTCGTCTTGTGCCCGGGGTTTCGTGTCCTGGAGCCTTGTGCCCGGGGATTTCGTGTCCTGGGACCTTGTGCCCGGGGTTTCGTGTCCTGGGGCCTTGTGCCACGGCGCCGTCTCAGGAGCGCAGCGCTACGCGGGTCTGCGTCTGCGCCGCGCCGCAGTCCCGCTTGAGGCGACGCAAGAGCTGGTCGAGCGCGGCGGTGTCGCGCACGTGTGCGCGCAGCAGGTAGTCGTACGGTCCCGTGACGTGGACGGCGTCGACGATCTGTTCGAGCGGGGCGATGCTGGTCGTGAAGGTCTCATCATCGGTCACCGAATCGAAGCGGACATCGATGAAGACCTCCAGGCCACCACGCGGTCCCGGGGCGTCCTTGCCGGTCAGCACCGTATACCCGAGGATGATGCCCTCGGCTTCCAGGCGTCGCACCCGCGCGGCCGTCGCGTTGGTGCTGAGCCCCACCATGCGACCGAGCTCACTGAACGAACGGCGTGCGTTCTCCTGCAGAAGGCCGAGGATCTTCTCGTCTTGGCTGTCCATGCCGTACACATTAGTCGTGGCGCCGCGCGAATGAGTGATGTCCGTCGGGGCGCTGGAATCGCTGGTTGGCGTCGTGACCCGTCGCGATCTGCATCGTCAGAGGTTCAGGTCTGTTGGAAGAGAACGACCGCGACGCG
Source organism: Microbacterium sp. ZW T5_56 (assembly GCF_044987425.1). NCBI lineage: Bacteria > Bacillati > Actinomycetota > Actinomycetes > Micrococcales > Microbacteriaceae > Microbacterium > Microbacterium sp. ZW T5_56. Next base: position 11,672 of record NZ_JBJDRI010000058.1, read on the forward strand.
GTCTTCACCGCAGATCTGCACGTACCAGATGCCCTCCTCGCCCTCCTCGCTGAGACAGCTGAGGGGTATCCAAGCGAGATGGCGCATACGCCTGTCACAGTCGGGGCAGTGCATGTACTCGGCGTCCTGTAGCCACAGCGGATGGCCCCCGAGGACCGGCACCTCGTCGCAGTCGGCGTGGGTTCGCCAGAGGGATGTGGATCCACTCGCATGTTCTGCGGCCGGTGCCCACGTGGCGCGCAGGGCGGGCGCTGAGTCGTGTCGCTCGGGGACGTCCGCATGCCCGAGCTCGATCCGGCTGCTGCCGTCGGCCTCGTAGCGCACCCAGTCCTGGATACCGTCGCCCGTCGTGCCCGCGAACATCGCGCACCAGGGGCAGGCAGGGACCGACACGACCCCGGTCAATCCGAACGCGTGGTAGCGCGGGTTCGCTCCATCGATCGTGACCGCATTGATGAGCGCTCCCTCACACCGTGGGCACCGGCCATCGGCTCGTCCCCCGATGGAATCGCCGACCGGTGATGCTTCGCTCCGTCGAAAGACGACCGCGGAGGGGAAGGTCAGGTCGTGTTGTGAGCCGTCGGTCGCCGGCTCCCAATCGGCCTGCAGCGCGTACACCTCGGGACCGACGTGCAGCTGCTCCCGCCAACGCGGCGGGTCCTGCTCCCAGGCGCGAAAACGCGCCGCAACGGCGTCGCCGCCGATGAACGCCAGGGCGTGCAGTGTCTTGCCTGCGGTCGCATCGGGATCCTTGAGGAGGGCAAGCAGTCGATCTCTGGTCGCGGGCGAAGCGTCCTTCAGGAAGAAGGACGGATGCTCCTCCGCCTGCGGTGCATCGGCGAAGGCGTGAGTATCAAGGTTGCGTAGCGCGGCGAGATTGACGGCCTCGGCGGACCACTCGGGCTTGGTGCGTGATCCGCGTCCACGGGAGTGCGGCGTTGCCAACTCCGCCAGGCGAGCCGCAGCCTGCTCCTGAGTCAGCGCCATGATCGCCTCGTAGCGTTGCCGCTGTGTGCACCGCCAGCATTCACCCCGGCCGAAGTGCGGTTGCCTGCAGGAAGGGCAGGATCGCTGCCTTCTCATCGCACCTCGGTTCTCTCGCGGCGGCGAGCATGCGCGGCAGTGTTGCGCGGGCGGGGGCTCTCGGCTCCCACTCGCAGACACCCTAGCTGGCGTTGTGGATGCGCGGTACTTCGGGTGGCGGGTGAGCGAGGCAGTGGTGTCTGCCTTTGTGCGGTCGGGGCGGTTGTTCCGTGGCTCATGGGCGGCGGCGAGGGGATGCGCGCAGGCGGCGAGCGGCCGTGCACGCTGCGGCGGCCGCGTGGCGGCGGTTCATGCTCCTGTGCGGCCGATGGTGGGAGATTGCCGGCGCCTGGAACGTTGGGATTTTGGGGTCTGGGGGTCTGGGGGCTGTGAGGCCCTGGAACCTGAGCCTGGGGACGAGACTCAGGTTGTGCCTTCTTCGGGACCCGAGGGATGTGTGTCGTGCGGGATTGTCGAGGGGGTGTGCGCTGCGGGGTTGCCGAACGCGTGCGCTGTGCGCGTTGTCGAGACCGCCATGCAGACTGATGCTCCGCGGGGCAGGTGTTCGTTATTTGGCTCCGGCACCCTGGCAGAAGATGTCGCGGTCGAGCCTGGTAGAGCGTCCGTACTTTCTCACGCATATCTCATGACATTCTCATTACAAACAGTCGAATATAGATTCGAAAAATGGGAGAATGAAGCATGGACACAACGGCAGCACCGACACCGCTCGCGGACGACACAACGAGCGCGTCTACCGTGGTGGATGTGTCGGCGATGCTGACCAGGATGTCCGCTGCCCATGCTGAGTCGCTGGGGAATGGCGACTTGGGCTACGGAAGCGACGTGGTGCATCGCAGTGCCGTCATGCATGGCAGTGCCGTCATGCATGGAGACGGCGCGGTGCCGGCAATTGATGGACCGGTGGGGGAGTTGGCGGGTTTGTTGGAGCAGGCTCGCCGGTTGCAGCGGGTGACGGCGATGTTGGCGGCGGTGCAGGCGTCGTTGTGGTCGCGTGTTCTGGCGTGGGCGATGGATGCGGGTTCGTCGGTGTCGCGGTCTTCGTCTTCGTCTTCGGTGGAGTTGGCGGTGCGTTCGGTGGCGGCTGAGTTTGGTGCCGCGTTGAATCTGAGTGATCAGCAGGTGCAGCGTCAGTTCAATGATGCGTACACGCTGGTGACGTGTTTCCCCGCGACGCATGCTGCTCTGGATGGTGGGTTGATCACTGCTGCGCATGCGCGGGTGATTGTGCGGGCTGGTGCGGGCATCGTTGATGATGTGGCGCGGGGCGCGTACGAGGGGGAAGCCGTGGTGCGGGCGCAGTCGACGACGACGTGGCGGTTGAAGGGCATGCTGGCTGAGGTGGCGGAGCAGGTGATGCCGGTGTCGCTGGATGAGCGTCACCGTGAGGCCCGGAAGGCGCGTTGCATCACTCTCACTGACGACAGTGACGGGATGTCGAATCTGTCGGTGTTCCTGCCGACGCTGCTCGCTCACGGTGCTGTTGACCGCATCATGAGCATGGCACGCACCATCAAACACGACCCCGACAATGCCGCCGCAAGTGACCACCCCGCCGCTCCTGATGCCTTCTCTGCTCCTCACGGCTCCGGCACTCCTGACGCCTCTGTTGTTACTGACGATGCGGGCGCCGCTTACGGCACCTCTGATGCCGCCGGCGCTGCTCACGATCAGAATGTGGCTGGTGCGGCCGATTCGACGCTTGGCGATCTTGGCGGTGTCAGCGGTGAGGCTGATTCGCGGACGTTGCAGCAGGTCGCGGTCGATGTGTTCTGTGATCTCCTGCTGGGTGCTGCGCCGACCACGACGTCGGATGCTGTCGCGGCGATCCGCGGTCGGGTGCAGGTCACCGTCCCGGTGACGACGCTCGCTGGGCTCACCGACACCGGTGCCATCCTCACCGGTGTCGGGCCGGTGGATGCCGAGACCGTGCGCGCCTTCGCTGCGCATCAGCCGGGCTGGGACCGCATCATGACGGACGCCGTGAGCAACGAGATCCTTGCCGTCGATCGGTACACCCCGTCCACGGGGATGCGCCGTTTCCTCGCCGCGCGTGACGAGCACTGCCGCTTCCCGGGATGTCGCCGCCCGGTGCACCAGTGTGACCTTGACCACACGCAAGCGTGGGAAGACGGCGGAGAGACCTGTATCGACAACCTCGCCCACCTCTGCCGCCGACACCACGTCCTGAAGCACAACTCCGCGTGGACCGTCGAGAACCTCGGCGGCGGGGTCCTGCGCTGGACCAGCCCCCTCGGCTACGAGTACATCGACACCCCACCACACCACACTGTGACGTTCACACCGCTCTCCGAGTGCGAATCGACCCTGGCAGGGGAACCCATCGCCGCCGGCGGTTCACGTGCTCCCGCGATACCGACCGGACCTGCCCTCCCGGACGCCCCACCGCCGTTCTAGGCTCACAGCGTGCGCGGCTCCGCCTTGCGACGCAATACGCCCCACCGTTGCACCTGACTGTCCCATCGCGCTCGCCCCTGACTTATGGTGCCCAGGTGCCCAGGTGCCCAGGTGCCCAGGTGCCCAGGTGCCCAGGTGCCCAGGTGCCCAGGTGCCCAGGTGCCCAGGTGCCCAGGTGCCCAGGTGCCCAGGTGTCCAGGTGTCCAGGTGTCCAGGTGTCCAGGTGTCCAGGTGTCCAGGTGTCCAGGTGTCCAGGTGTCCAGGTGTCCAGGTGTCCAGGTGTCCAGGTGTCCAGGTGCCCAGGTGCCCAGGTGCCCAGGTGTCCAGGTGCCCAGGCGCGCGGGAGACTGGCCCCCATTCATCGTGCACTTCGCCGTTCCGTGTGACCATCCCATGGAGACACACCCCTGGCGCACGGTGCGCAGGTGACGGTGTGTGGGCGCGGTCGCATTCATTCATCCGGGGACCGAGCTCTGCGTCGTGTCGTCATGCAGTCCGCGGTTCCGCGCGACCATCCAGCCGTGCGCGTCCCTGAGATGCGATGCACGGTCGAACATCTATCTTTCCGCGCGTCGTGGCACCCATTCATTTCACCGCTCCCGGTCGCTCTCCGTCGCGCTCGCCGCGGACGCACGGCGTGCACGTGGGGTGGGCGGGAGAGCTGACGCTCATTCGTCTGGCGGGTGCGGTGCCGCGTGGGGTCAAGTCCCCGGTAGTAGTGTCCTTCCGTTTGCCGTTCCGTGGGTCAAGTCCCACCTCGCTGTCCCGTCGCGTTCGTCCTCGCCCGACGGTGCGCAGGTGGGGGTGGGCGGGAGAGGTGACACGTGCGCGATGACCTTCGGCACGCGCCCAACGGTTATCCCGCCTACTGGCCTCCGAATTGTCCGCCGTGCGGCGACTCTCCACCGCATGTCCACTGCCCGAATCTCGCGTGCGGACCGAGATTATTCTCCTGAAGGCGGCATTGACCGCGTGAATGTTCGTGGAACAGCGAATGTGTCCGCGCTCCTCGTGCGCCCACCGCACACTGACTGGATGATCAATGAGGTGTGGGGCGCGGCTGGTGCCGGGGCGATGGCGGGACTCGGTGTCGCGATGCCTCTCGGTGCCATCGGGGCGATGCTCCTGCGTGAAGCGCTGGTGCACGGGCGACGCCGTGGTGTCGCGGCGGCTCTCGGAATCGCGACCACCGATGTCATCTACTGCGCGGTCGCCACGGCCACCGGCACGCTGCTGGCCGGGCTGATCGAGAGCTTTCGTGCCGGATTCCTTCTCGCGTCCGGACTCCTCGTGGTCCTGATCGGGCTGCGGCAGCTGCGTGGCAGCATCACGACGCGATCTGCGCACAGTGCTGAGGCGACCGCCCCTTCCGCCGGTTCGGCCTACCTCCGCTTTGCCGGGCTCACCGCACTCAACCCGATGACGCTCGTCTACTTCATCGCGCTGGGCGGAGCCGTGAGCGCACCCACGGGCTCGCCTGCGGCTCCGATCGCCTTTGTCGTCTCCGCCGGCATCGCTTCGCTCGGCTGGCAACTCCTGCTCGTCGCCACGGGCTCGCTCTTCCGCCGTGCGGCGGGGGAGCGGACCGCGCGCGTGATCGGTGTCGTCGCCTCGGCCCTGGTGCTCCTCCTCGGTGTCGGCGTTGTCGCCAGCGGCATCACCGCACTCGTCAGCGGAGCCTGACGACGAACAGGTTGGTTCGCACGACCTCCGACTGCACCGGGTCGGCCAGCGCCCGGCGCGCAGGATCGGCGCGCGGTCCGGGCCCTGGTGCTCCTCCTCGGTGTCGGCGTCGTCGCCAGCGGCATCACCGCACTCGTCAGCGGAGCCTGACGGCGAACAGGTTGGTTCGCACGACCCTCTGATTGCACCAGTCGGCCAGCGCCCGGCGCGCAGGATCGGCGCGCGGTCCGGGCCCTGGTGCTCCTCCTCGGTGTCGGCGTTGTCGCCAGCGGCATCACCGCACTCGTCAGCGGAGCCTGACGACGAACAGGTTGGTTCGCACGACCTCCGACTGCACCGGGTCGGCCAGCGCCCGGC
>NZ_JBJDRI010000059.1:0-17152 GCF_044987425.1 Microbacterium sp. ZW T5_56
GCGTAGCGTGGGGGTATGGGGCGAGTCGGGGGCCGGAATGTGCCGATGATGATCATCGGCATCGTGCTGAGCGTTGCTGTGGTGATCGTGCTGTTCGTCATCGCGCTGCCGATGTGGCCCGCCGCCGGGCTCTGGATCGGCTCGATGTTCCAGGCCATCGGCGATTTCATGCGCGGACAGGGCTGAACGATCCGCATACGCCCGCGGCGCGCTTACGGCAAGCCTCAGAGCCAATGACCGAGGCCCCCACTACCCTGAAATGCACAGCAGGCACGGATGCGCTGCAGGAGTGCACCGTCCAGCACGTCGAGGAGAAGTCTGATGAGCGAAACGCCGAACTCGCCCTCCGGGGACGCCGCGGGCGAGCCCGTGGAGGACACCAACACCGGTGCTGAGCTGAACACCGACGCCGGGGCGGCGGAGCAGGACGCGTCGTCCGCGACCGACGACGACGCCGCGTTCGCCGCCAGCGTCGCCGATGAGCTGGCCGCAGCCAACGCCGGCGTCGTGCCCGCTGCAGCGCCCATGCCGCCGGCGGCACCCTCATCCGTTGTCGCAGCCGAGAACGTCGACGCCGCGCGCGCCGCCGCCACGTCGGAGGCCACCTCTTCTGCCGCCACCTCTTCTGCCGCCACCTCTTCTGACGCCGGGGACACTCCTTCGTCGGAGTCGTCTGACAGCGGAGTCTCGCCCGAGGCCGACGTCACACCGGCCGTGACCCCCGCGTCGTTCGCGAACGAGGATGCGCCGGACACCGTCGCCGACCCGGACACTCCGACCGACGGCACCGCGTGGAACGCCGCTGCGGCAGCAGCCGCGGCCACGGAGAGCGCACGCGCGGCCGAGGAAGCCGCCGACGCAGCCGTAGCCGGCACCAGCGCTGCCGTTGCCGAAACCAGCGCTGACGCAGCGACCCCCGCGCCGTCGGACGCATCCGACGTCGATCGCGCACGAGCCGTCGCGGCCGCGATGAATGACGATGATGACACCCCCTGGTACGACCGCCCGGAGATCGTCGAGGCCGCCGCGTCACTGCCCACCGCCGTCACGGATGCGCCCACCACGGTGGTTGACGCACCGACCACGGCGCTGACCCCGCCCGCCGCGGCCGCCGCTGCCACGACCCCGGTAGCGGAACCCGCCGCAACGGGAGTCACCGCCGGACCCGCGCAGATCTTCGTGCAGGCGCCGGAAGAGCCCGCCAAGCGCGGAAACCGCGGATTCTCCGGCGTGGTCGGACTCCTCGCCACGATCATCTTCGCCGTCATCTACATGGCAGCCACCCTCCTTCCACGCGGCGGGGACGTGCTCACCAGCTTCGAAGCGCTGGGGAAGGCCGCTCTGACCGAGGTCGCGTCGCCCGGTTTCTGGATCCCCGTCGCCACCTTCTTCCTTGCCTTCTGGCTGCTCGGCGCCATCCTCAACACCGCTAAGTGGGGGTACTGGGTGGTCTTCGGGTTCCTCGTCGGGCTGCTGTCCCTCGCTGGGCACATCCTGGGCCAGATCATCGCGGCCAATCCCTGGACGATCACGCCCACGCAGGCTCTCGAATTGGCACGCACCTCGGTGTTCTCGATTCCTGGCCTGGTTGCCCTCGCCATCGGTCGTGAGCTGCCGGTCTGGTTCGGCGGCTGGATCGCGCGCCGCGGACGCAAGGTGATCGCCGCGAACGCGGAGGCGCAGGAGGAGTTTCAGCGCATCCTCGACGCGGGCCCGCAGCTCGCGAACTGATGACTGACACGAACCGCGCCCGGCCCCTGATCTACACGGGGCTGGGCGCGGTCGTTTTCGTGGCGCTCGTGATCGCGGGCTTCGGGGCGCTCAGCTTCGCCACCAACACCGAGGTGATCGCCGCAGGCGGCCTCGGCCCGCTGCCCGCCGTGATCGGAATCACGGCTGCGACGATCGCCTTCGCCGCCACCCTGCTCTCCCGCTCTCTGAGTCGGCCGGGTCTGGGCGCGGCCGCCCTCGCCGCGCTGCTTGCCGCCGCCGTGCATCTCCTCGCGGTGACCGTGGCGGCGCTGTTCACTCTGCCCGGCGCTGCTGCCGCCGTCGCCTCCCACGTGGTGCTCGGCGGATACAGCGTGCTCGTGTTTCTCGCCGGGATCGTCGCCGGAGCTCTCACCGTGGTCGGCTTCCGGTCGGGCAGTGGAACCCCGCAGTGGCCCTGGGAGAAGCACGACGACGACGAGTAACGGTGCGTGCCCCGGCTTCGGGTGGCGGGAGGCACAGAAGCGGCGGAGCCGCCGTGCTGCGGCGGGCCAGCAGGTGGCCACAGTGTGCCGCGAACGCAGGAACATGCGGTCAACCCAGGAGCGATCCGAGGTATAGGTCATGGATTCGCCGCATGATCATGCTCTGGCAGCACCCGCGAACCCGCGCACGTCACGGGCGTGAATCCGTCCGGATCGGCCGTTCCTGCCCTACGGTGGGATCGTGGAGCGGGAGCTCGAGGCGCAGGTGAGCCATGCGGTGGACGCGTGGCTCCGCTGGGTGCCCCGCTGGCACCCGCAGAGTCATCGTGGACGCACCGCGGTGTGCAAGCGCTGCTTCGGCTCACCGATCCTGCTCGCCGCTGGCCTGGGGACCGACGTGCCGCACGGAGTGCAGCACGGCATCTCGACGCGCATGAAGACCGTGATCGATGCTGCCGTGGGCGAGTACACCGCACGGAACCTGCCGATGCTCCAGGCAGAGCTTGACCAGCAGGCCGCACGAAACCGCGCCCGACGCTACCGGCCCGGCGATGACCTCGAACCGGAGTTCGAGGGCATGCCCCTGGATCCCGATCCGGAGCCCGGCGCACCGTTCCTCTTCACCGTGGCGGGGCTCGCGGCGGAGGTGGACGCCGATGTTCCCGCGCTTCCTCCGCTGACCGACGAGGAGAAGGTCGCCCTCCGACAGGAGGTCGCCCTCGCCGACGAGTACGCCACGATGGTGGGCCGCGAGGTCTGCCGGATTCTCATGGGGCACCGGCTGCGGATCTCCCAGGCGGTCCAGGAGTACGTCGAACCCCAGATCGCCGACATCATCGCGGAACTCGCGAAGTCACTCGACGCCCCCTTCGACCCTCGCGACGGCACGCTCCCCGACGCCTGATCCGCACACCGGCTTGCCAGGCAACCGACGCGTGGAGGATCGTTCAGCAACCGCGAGTGGTGTCTGCGCGAGACGCAGCGGGGGACGATGGGGGATGTCCCTGTTACCATGACGGCATCCGGATTTCACGCCCGTCGAGGTGTGCCGCCGCGGCCGACACGCGGAGGTGCATACGACGATCACGCGTGGCCGGCACGAGGTAAAAGGGGGTGGCGGTGGCCAAGCGCGTGCTTTCTGCGCCCCCGGTGCTGGCGGGGCTGACGTTCGTCCGCCCGCTGGGGTCGGGCGGATTCGCCGATGTGTTCCTCTACGAACAGGCCATGCCGCGCCGTTCGGTGGCGGTCAAGGTGCTCCCGAGCGACGTCGCCGATGCGGAACTGCTGCGCATGTTCAACGCCGAGGCGGACGTGCTGGCTCGGCTCTCTGCCCATCCGTCGATCGTGACCGTGTATCAGGCCGGGATCTCCGCGGACGGACGCGCGTACATCGTGATGGAGTACTGTCCCGGGTCCATGTCGCCCCGTTACCGCAGCGAGCGGATTCCGGTGGCCGAGGCGCTGTCGGTCGGGGTGAAGATGGCCGGAGCGCTGGAGACCGCGCACCGGGCCGGGCTCGTCCACCGCGACATCAAGCCCGGCAACATTCTCAACACCGCCTTCGGCGCCCCCGTGCTCGCCGACTTCGGCATCTCGTCGTCGCTCGCCCGGGCCACCCCGGACGGGATGATGGCGATGTCCGTGCCGTGGACAGCGCCCGAGGTGATCGCCGAGCACACGTCCGGCGATGTCGCCAGCGAGGTCTGGGGTCTCGGCGCCACCGTCTACTCGCTGCTGGCCGGTCACTCTCCCTTCGAGCGCGCCGAGCAGGGCCAGAACTCGCGTGACCAGCTGCGTCGGCGCATCCTGCGCGCGTCGTACAGCCCGATCACCCGCTCCGACGTTCCGGATTCGATCCAGGGGGTGCTCGCGACCGCGATGGCACGTGCGCCACGGGAGCGCTACCCCAGCGCACTGGCTTTCGCCGAGGCCCTCCGCGCCGTGGAAGTGGAGCTCGGCCTTCCGATGACCCCGCTGGAGGTGGCCGAGGACGTCTGGGCTGCACCCGGCGTCGACTTCGAAGACTCCTCCGCCCGCGGTCACATCCGCGCTCACGTCCCCACCCCGTCCAGCCGCAAGGCTCGGCCCAACGCGGAGCTGTCCGGCTATGCACGTTCGGACGATGAGGGCATCGGTGCCTCGCGCCGTGGCGGGGTGCGCTGGGGCTGGATCATCGCGGGCGCGGTCGTTCTCCTCGCCGCCGGTATCGGTGGTGGCATCTTCCTGGCGGGAATGCTCTGATGTCCTCCAACGCCCCAATCAATCCTTCGCGTCGCGGCCCGATCCTCGCGGTCGGGAGCGGCGTGCTCGCCGTCGCAGCCGTGGTGGGTGCCACGATCGTGTGGCCCGGGTTGGACGCCCATGAGGCTCCGCCGGTCAACGCCGCGATCTGGGCGCTGCAGACCGCCGACGGGCATCGGTACGCGCGCGTCAACACGGCGATCGGCGAGCTGGACACCGTGCGAGAGGTTGCCAACCCGTCCGCGATCGCGCAGACGGACGAGCGCGCCTACCTTTACTCCGGAAGCTACGGCAAGCTCACCCCGATCGACGCCGCGATGCCCACTGACCTTGACGATGAGACGTTGGCGGCGTCCTCGGCGACGCCATCCGGCACCACCGAGGCCACGGTGGCCGGCGAGTACGTGGTGTATCGCACCGAGACCGGCGGCGTGTACGCCGGTCTGCTCACCGACGCGCAGCCGTCGCGAATCAACCCGAACCCGGAGCCCACCGCCGAGCCGGGCGAGCCCAGCGCCTCTCCTACGGAAGCCGCGCCGGAAGCCCCCGAGTACACGGCCGATGCCGTGGCGCTGAGCCCGGATGGCGTGGTCTACGCGTATACGGCAGCCACCGAGTCCGTGCTGCGCTACAGCGTGCGCGACGGGCGCGTGCTGGGGACGGATGCGGCCACCGGCATCGGCGACGAACCCTCGATCACGGGCGTCGGCGATGACTGGATCGTGCTGGACGCGAGCGGCACCATCATCGAACGCGGCGTCGATGGCGAGCGCAGCATCGAGCCCGTGGGATCCGCCGTGCTCGCTCGGGCACAGGAGACGGGAAGCGACACCTACATCGCCGATTCGTCGGGCCTGTATCGCGTGCCGCTGGACGGCACCGCCGTGGAGCGCGTCGTCGGTTCGCCTGACGAGGAGATCGGCACCCCGGCGCGACCCACGACCCTCGGCGACACCATGGTCGCGGCGTGGCTGGCGAGCGATTCCGGCGTGTTGTGGCGCGACGGCACGGGACAGCAGCCGCTCGACTTCGGCGGTCAGGTGCTGGAAGACACGCGCCGACCGGTGTTCGCGGGAACCGCGGACGCCCTCATCCTGAACGAGACCCGCTCCGGCTGGGTATGGACCGTGCCCGACGCGAAGCTGCTGCCCTCCAGCCAGAACTGGGTGGTCGAGGACGCTGACGATCAGAACGCGGAGGAGAGCGAGATCCAGTCCGAGGTGGTGCTGGATCCGAAGCCGCCCGTCGCGGAGCCGGATGCATTCGGTGCGCGCCCCGGAGCCATCTCCTCCCTGCCGGTGCTGTTGAACGATCACGATCCCAACCAGGACGTGCTCAGCGTGGATCCGGGGTCGGTCACCGGCCTCGATCCCGCTTTCGGCACCGTCACCGTGACCGACGACGGCGGACGCCTGGCGGTGACGCTCACCGCGGACGCGCAGGGATCGGCCACATTCAGCTATCGCGTGACGGACGGCACGTCGGCGGACGGACTCTTCTCCGAATCCACCACCGTCACCCTCACGGCCGTGACCGGGGACGAGAACACTGCACCCGAATGGTGCGGCGTCGAGGGGTGTCTCGCGACCTGGCCCGAACCGGAGGTCAGTCCCGGCGGGACGGTCAGCGTGCCGGTGCTCAACGCCTGGGTGGACGGCGAGGGCGACCCGCTGGTGCTGCTGTCGGCGCGGGCTCCCGCGGGCATCGCGACGGCTGCCGTGACCCCGGGAGGTGAGGTGGTGTTCCAGCACGCCGATCCCTCCGACTCCAGCACGCAGGTGGTGCCCGTGGAGGTGACGGTCGCAGACACCCGCGGCAGCACCGCGCAGCGCACGCTCAAGGTGAAGGTCACTCCCACGCCGGTGCTGTCGGCGCAGTCGTTCACCGTGGTCGACAGCCTGGGCATGGACGAGCCGATCGATGTCTCGGGTCACGTGCTGGGGACCGCCGGAGAGCTGTCGGTCACCAGCGTGCAGGTGCTCGATGACGCCGACGCGCAGGCTTCGCTGGGCGCATCCGGCACGTCGTTCGACTTCTCGGCTTCGCAGCCCGGGACCTATCGCGTGAAGTACAGCGTCAGCGACGGTCGTTCGGAGGCCAGCGCGACCGTGCGAGTCACTCTGCTTGGAACTGATGCGGCCCCGCAGCTCGCCACCGCGCCGGTCGTGGCGTTCCTGCGTCCCCAGGAGGATGCGACGGTCGATGTGCTGACCGCCGTCTCGAACCCCACGCGCCGCGTTCTGCTCATGAGCGGACTCACCGTGCTCCCCGACGAGGGTGCCAGCCTGCAGGTGGACGCCGTCGCGCAGAACTTCATCCGGGTCACCGGTTCCACGCGCAGCGGGGATCCCGGTCGCCTCGGTGTGGTGAACTACACCGTGAGCGACGGCTCGTCCGATGCCGGCGCGACGATCGCCGGCCAGGCGACCGTCTACCTGCTTCCGCCCGCGCTCGATCTGGCACCCATCGCCGTCGATGATCGGGTGGTCGTTCGCACCGGATCCCAGATCGATATCCCGGTGCTGGACAACGACGTGGCGCCCTCGGGTGCCGCGCTGTTCCTGGACCCGTCGTCGGTGACGGCGTCCGGACCCAACGTGCTCGCGTTCGCCGCCGGCGACACGCTGCGCTACCTCGCGCCCACAACCCCCGGCACCTACAGCATCGAATACGCCATCGCCCCGGCCGGTGCGCCGTCGCTGAAGGACTCCGCCACCGTCACCGTCACCGTGCTGGGGGACGAGGCCAACCACGCCCCTGCACCCAAGCTCCTGGCCGGCCGCGTGCTGTCGGGTCAGTCGGTGCGCATCGAGTTCGATCCCTACGGCGTCGATCCGGACGGTGACGAAGTGCGGCTCGACCGGATCCTCACTCAACCCGCGCGCGGCTCGGCGGCGATCTCCTCCGACGGTGCGGCGATCGTCTACGTCTCCACGCCGGGCTCTCCGGGCGGTCAGGACTCCTTCACCTACCAGGTGGTGGACGCGTTTGGGGAGGAGCGCACCGGAACCGCCCGCGTGGGCGTGCTCGACCAGCAGTCCAATCCCAGCCCCATCACGTTCACCGACTACGTTCAGGTGCAGCAGGGTGCCGAGTCGATCATCCGCGTGCGTCCGATCGACAACGACATCGACCCCACGAACGGCACGCTGGCGCTGATTGACATCACCCCGAACCTGTCCGAGCGGCTGCAGGGCGACGCACCCAACCCCGAGTACGACCGCTGGTCCTCGCTCATCCGCACGATGGATGACTCGGTGGTGACGATCGCGGCGGGCACCGAGACCGGCACCATGTCGTTCCTCTATGACGTCACGTCATCTTCGGGGAACACCGGACGAGGGCTGATCGTGGTGAAGGTCGTGCGGGAGACGGTTCCGGACTATCCCGTCGTGGCCGACACGCTGCTCACGGTGCAGAACCGCGACAGCTTCGCCTCGGGTGTCGACGTCCTCTCGGGCAAAGTCACCTGGAGCGGCGGCGACACCTCCACGCTCAGCCTCAAGACCTGGGATGGCCGGGGAGCCGGGGACGTGTCGGTGAACGGCCAGTCCGTCTCAGGCCAGCTCACCGACAAGGCGCGCGTCGTGCCATTCGCGGTCACCGGCGACCTCGCCGACGGCACGCCGATCACCACCTATGCCTTCGTGCGGGTGCCGGCGGCGGACGACGTCACCGTGTCGCTGCGTCCCGGCATCGCTGCTCAGGAGGTGCGGGAGAAGGAGTCCATCACCTTCGATATGGCCTCCCTCGTGGTGATGAGCCGCACCAGCGAACTCGAAGTCAGCCCGAACACGGCGGCCACGGGGGTGCGCGCGCAGGCGACCTGCACACCGTCGGGCGGCACCAACATCACCTACACCGCCGGTGAAGGGCCGCCGTGGAACGACATGTGCGTCGTCCCGGTGCGTGCCGCCGGCCAGGAGGACTGGGCTTTCCTCTCGGTCCCGATCCACGTGCAGGCTCTCGCTCCGGTCCCGATCCTGCGTTCTGCGTCGGTCACAGTGACCCCGGGAGCGAGCGACTCGTTCGACCTCGCGAGCATCACGTCGTGGGAGGGACGCGAGGACAACGCGAACATCCGGTACGCCATCGACGCGCCGGCAGGCGACTTCACGGTCTCGCAGGAGGGCAGCGTGGTCAGTTTCCGTGCAGCCGACACGGCGCTGCCGGGGCGGGAGACCGCCGTGCTGGTCTCGGTGACGAGCCATCCCGATGTCGCGCCCACGCGACTGATCCTCCGTGTCGGGCAGGCGCCATCCACGCTGCCGCGCGCCGGGAACGTGCAGCAGCAGTGCAGTCAGGCCGCCGGATCCTCTTGCACCATCCGGGTGACCGGGGCAGCGGGTGAGGTGAACCCGCTGCCGAGCACGCCGCTCGTGCTGGTGTCGGTGTCGGCCTCCAGCGCGTGCGCCGGTGTGTCCTTCGAGGTGGCGGATGAGAACAGCGTCACCGCATCGTGGGGTCAGGACGCCCCGGGAGGCACGTGCACGGCGGTGTTCCAGCTGCGCGACGCGCAGGAGCGCACGACCAACGGAGACCGACAGGGCACCATCACCCTCGACCTGCTCGGCTACCCGCGCGCTCCCGCGTCGATCACGCAGTCGGCGTTCGGCGACACGTCCGTGACGCTGCGCGTGGACCCGGGTGCCGCTCGATCGTCGTACCCCGCGGTCAGCGGCTACGCCGTCACCACCGGCGGCACCGCGGTGGTCACCTGCAACGCCGAGGGCGTGTGTCCTGCATTCGCCGCGCCGAACGACACGCAGCTCACCTACGATGTCGTCGCGGTCAACTCCGTGGGCAACTCGCGCGCCGGTGCCTCGACCGTTGCCTGGGCCTATCGCCCGCCGGCGGCTCCGGCGTCGATGACGGGCGTGCCCGTGGTCGATCTGGTCAACGACGGCAAGAAGGTGCAGCTCACGATCACCGGCATCGACGCCGAGGGCACCGACCAGCTGCGGATCAGCGCGCCGACCGCGAAGGAGACCTTCGTGGATGTGAAGGATCGGACCACGATCACCACGGAGTTCGCGGTGGGATCCAACGCGCTCACGCTCGTCACGGTGGAGCCCATCACGAAGGCAGCAGTTCCGAAGGGCGAGGGTGAGGGCGCGACGACCGGTCAGTCGATCAGCACCAACACCAACGGCATCGGCAAGCCGGCTTCGGTGTCGCTGACGGCTGTGTCGGAGGAGGTCGACTTCCGCACGGCTCGGGTGACGGTGACCGCGACCGCCACCCCGGGCGGCACGGGCGGCGAGTTGCTCTACGGCATCGTCGTGAAGGGCGAGCCCTGCACCGCGACGGCCACCGAACCCACCCGTGTGTTCGACAAGGTCCCCGCGAACAAGAAGTACACCTACCAGGTGTGCGTCAACAGCGTCCTCGACGGCACGGTGTTCGGCACCAGCACGGCGGAAGCTTCGCTGGACATCCGCGGTGGCACGCAGGCGCCGAAGGGCTACACGTTCCAGGTGAAGGGCGCACCTGACACCTCCGCCGCTGGTCGAGCGAACTGGATCATCGAGGATCGCCCCGTCGGAACCGTGGAACCGGGGTACACCGAGGAATTCGATGGACTGGGCTCGGGCACATTCGGAGCGGATCCCGGCATCCGGGTGCGCTGGCGCAGTATCGCATTCCCCGATAGCACGACGGAGTGGGGACCCGTCACTCCCGCGAAGGGCTCAGCGCCGTACCAGGTGTGGGCGTCGTGGGACGTGGTGTGCAAAGCCGGCGGCGATGCCACGGTGAACTTCGACTGGGAGGGCGGCGGCAAGAAGCCGAAGGTGTCCTTCGACCGTTCACAGGCCCAGTACTGGGACAGGAAGGGCAACGAGGTCACGGTGGACGACCCGCCGCCGAAGCCGACACCCGGCCCGAGCGGATCGCCGACGTCGACCCCGACGACGGAGCCCGAGACCGGAACCGTCCCACTCAAGGCGACACGGGTGACGGGCATCATCGTCCACGTGGACTGGGATGGCGCGGGTTGGGGACTGGCGCCGGTGGACAAGACCGACGTCTCGGGCAACTGCGGCCGCTGAACGAACGACATCACAACAGCACGATCAAGGAACGACATGACCATTTCGCAAGAGCAGGCCACTTGGTTCGCACAGACGTTCGGCCAGCTGGCCGACAACGTCGAGCGGGCGGTGCTCGGCAAGCGGCCGGTGGTGGAGCTGGTGCTCACCGCCATGCTCAGCGACGGACACGTGCTGCTGGAGGACGTACCCGGAACCGGCAAGACCTCGCTGGCGCGTGCGCTGGCGCAGTCGGTGCAGGGCACGCACACCCGCATCCAGTTCACACCCGACCTGCTGCCGGGTGACATCACCGGCATCACCGTGTACGACCAGAAGCGCGGTGAGTTCGAGTTCCACGCCGGTCCGGTGTTCGCCAACATCGTGCTGGCCGATGAGATCAACCGCGCCAGCCCGAAGACGCAGTCCGCGCTCCTCGAGGTGATGGAGGAGGGCTCGGTCACCGTCGATGGCGTCTCTCGCACGGTGGGCACGCCGTTCCTCGTCGTGGCGACGCAGAACCCCGTGGAGCAGGCGGGCACCTACCGCCTCCCGGAGGCGCAATTGGACCGCTTCCTGATGAAGACCTCCCTGGGTTACCCCGACCACGCGGCCACGCTCCGGATCCTGGACGGCGCTGCGGTGGAGACCGCGAAACTCAACCCCGTCGTCACCCCGCAGACGATGGTCTCGATGGCCGATCTTGCGCGGGAGGTCTATGTCGATGCGCTGGTGCTCGACTACATCGCCCGTGTCGTGGATGCCACCCGCGGCGCCGATCAGGTGCGCCTCGGTGCTTCCATCCGTGGCGCGCTGGCGTTGACGCGAGCGGTGCGCACGCGCGCCGCGAGCCAGGGCCGCACCTACGTAGTTCCCGACGATGTGAAGACGCTGGCCGGCGCTGTGCTGGCACATCGCCTCATCCTGCATCCCGAGGCGGAGTTCGACGGAGTGACGGCGGAGGCCGTCATCGGTCAGGTGATGCTGGAGGTGGCGCCGCCCGTGCAGCGCGCATCCGCATGACCGACGAGTTCACCGGCGGATCGCACTCCCAGTCGCGGTCCCGATCGCACACCCACACCCGCACGCGGACCCACGTCCGCGCGGGGCGACGGAGCGCCTTACTGCGCGCGTCGCTGGCCGTGCTGGCGGTTGCGCGGCAGGTGGGCGTGGTGCTGCGACGGGTACGCGACGAGGTGTCCCGCACCGTCACCCCCGCGGGATGGATCGCGGTGGTCGTCGCCCTCGGCGGGTTCTCGCTCGGCTGGCTGCTGGGGTGGGCAGAGGCGATCGTGGCCGGCATCGTCTCGATCGTGCTGCTGCTGCTCGCGGTTCCGTTCCTGTTCGGTGCGCGCCGCTACGACGTGCGGGTGCACCCGACAGCCGATCGGGTAGTCGCTGGCGGCAGCGTCAGCACCGGGGTCACGGTGCGCAACACCGGCGCGCGCGCAGCGCTGCCGTCGCGTCTGGACCTGCCGGTCGGTGACGGCATCGTCGAGGTGGAGGTTCCGCTGCTGCGCCCCGACGCGGAGGTCACCGAAGACGTCGAGATCCCCACACCGCGCCGCGGTGTGATCCGCGTGGGTCCTGCCACCACCGTCCGTGCCGATCCGCTGCGGCTGTTGCATCGCGAACACGAGTGGGCAGACGTCCACGAGCTGTACGTGCACCCGCGCACGGTGCCGGTGCCGGCCACGAGTGCCGGGATCATCCGCGACCTGGAGGGCAACCCGACGTCGCGCCTGGTGGACTCCGACATCTCCTTCCACGCGATCCGCGAGTACGCTCCCGGCGACGCCCAGCGGCAGATCCACTGGAAGTCCACCGCCAAGACCGGCCAGCTCATGGTGCGCCAGTTCGAGGAGTCGCGTCGTGCGCGGACGGCCATCGCCCTCAGCGTGGCTGCCGCGGATTATTTGGACGAGGACGAGTACGAGCTCGCCGTCAGCGCTGCCGCCTCCCTCGGCGTGCAGTCGCTGCGCGAAGGACGTGACCTGGAGATCGTCGCCGGCGCCGAGATCCCGCGCGTCGTGCGGGGTCGGCTGCGGGCGTTCCGTCAGCTCGGTGCCGTGAGCCCGCGAGGACTGCTGGATGAGTTCTGCCTCGTGGACTCGCTGGAGAACACGATGGCGCTCGAAGAGGTGTGCGCGCTGCAGGCCGAGGAGAGCGCCGGCCTGTCCATCGTCTTCCTGGTGTGCGGATCGCGCCTCCCGCTGGAGCGCGTGCGACGAGCAGCGCTCGCCTATGGAACCGAGACCACCGTGGTCGCCGTGGTCTGCAACGAGACGGCACATCCTCGTGTGCGGCCGATCGGGGACCTCTACGTGATGACGATCGGCGTGCTCGAGGATCTCGGCGCCCTGCTCGGACGAGGAGCGGTGCGATGAGTGACGCGCTGAGCTCGAAGGGACGCCGTGCCACCTCGCGAACCGTCATCGCCGGCAGCGTATTCGTCGGCGTGCTGGCCGCACTCGGCATCGTGGCGGCGTGGCCGATCTACTCTTCACCGTCCCTGCTCTGGACCGCAGGAGCGGCGATCCTGACCGGTGCGGCGATCGCCGTGCTCTGGGTGTGGCGGCGCCTTCCGGCCTGGCTCGTTGCCCTGCTCCTGGTGGCGGCCTGGCTCATCCTGGGGATCGCGTTGGGCGTCCCGGAGCGCTGGGCGACCGGGCGCATCTGGCCCGACGGTGTCGTTGACGTCTTGCTCGCGCCTGTGACGGCGTGGAAGGACCTCATCACCACGCCGCTTCCGGTGGGCTCGTATCGCAACCTGCTCGTTCCGGCGATCATCGTCTTCCTCGTGAGCGTCACCACGGCCCTGCGCCTCAGCTGGCTGCCCGCCGCGCGCTCCGGGTTCGCGGTTCCGGTCGCGGCCCTCATGCCCGTCTTCGGGCTCCTGTTCGGCCGTACCAGCACGTCGGCACCGCTTCAGCTCGGCGCCTTCTCGCTTCCGGCACCCGTCGAGACGGCGGTGGGGGCGGCCTCGCTGCTGGTGAGCGTGCTGTGGCTCTCGTGGCGAGGACGAGACGATCGACGCGAGGCGATTCGTCGCGCCGAGCGCGCCACGGGCGTCCACGGTGTCCGACGCGGCTCGCGCGGCAGCCTCTCGCGGACGGCGCTCGCCGGCGCGATGGTCATGGTCGCTCTCGCAGCGGGCGTGGCCGCCACCGGTCCGGTCGGAGAAAGTCGCGTGCGCGAGGTGCTGCGCACCTCCATCGGGCCGGATCTCACCGGTGAGGACGCGATCAGTCCGCTGATCACCTACCGGTCCTCCTTCGCCGACGATCGCTTCCCGCAGGTGCTGTTTCGCCTGACCAGTGACGACGCGCTGCCGGAGCGCATTCGCCTCGCCACCCTGAGCGCGTACGACGGTCAGACCTATCAGCTGGGCGACGGGGCCGAGGGCTCGTTCCAGCGCGTTCCGTCGGTGCTGGACACTCCGGCGGGGGAGTCCGCCAGCGTCACGTTCACCGTGGAGGCTCTGCGCGGTGTGTGGCTGCCCACTTTCGGCTCGATGCGGCAGATCGCCTTCAGCGGTTCCGGCGCTCCGACGCTCGCCGACGGCTTCTACTACGACCCGCGCACGAGCAGCGCCGTGGAGGCGGCCGGCGTCGCGACCGGTGATTCGTACACGGTCACCGCTGTCACGCCCACCTCTCCTGACCTGCAGACGCTGCCCGCCCCCGGCGCGGCACCGCAGCTGCAGCTTCCGGCCGAGATGCAGCGTTGGCTCGACGTTCAGGCACCCTCGCGCGATGGCGCCGGGCTCTTGTCGGCGATCGGTGCGCTGCGCGAACGCGGCTACCTCAGCCATGCCCTGACCATCGCCGACGGCAGCACCCCGGGGTGGATGAGCGAACTCGGCGACTACGGATTCCGCCCGTCGGCGGCCGGACACTCGCTGGCGCGCATCGACAAACTGTTCGCTCAGCTGAACGAGCGCGCCGCGCAAGCCGCGTTGGAGGCGCCGGGTGCATCGCTGGTGGCTGCCGTGGGCGATGACGAGCAGTTCGCGGTGGCCGGTGCGCTCATCGCCGAGCAGCTCGGATTCCCCGCACGCGTGGTCGTCGGCTTCCGGACGGACGACCCCACGCTGCCCTCCTGCCAGGATGGTGCCTGCCGGGCGGGTGACCTGGCCGCCTGGATCGAGGTGGCGGCAGCACCCGGAACGTGGGTGAGTGTGGACACCAGCCCACAGCACACGGCATCCGTGGAGACGCAGAATCGTCGAGAGCGCGACCCCGAGGTGATGACGGACGTGCGTCCGCGTAACGCGGACGAGGTGTCGCCGCCGGATCCGCAGAACCAGGAGGCCGTGAGCGCGGAGGACCCGACACCGCCGCCCGCGCCGGAGACGGTCGACTGGACCCTTGTGCGGACGGTGGCGATCAGCCTGCTGGCGGTGATCGCCGTGCTGTCGCCGTTCCTGATCGTGGTGATCGCGAAGGCGGTTCGCCGCCGCGGTCGTCGCCTGGCGGAGCCCGCGAGTGCTGTCGCCGGTGGCTGGGAGGAGTACGTGGACACCGCGGTGGACACCGGTCGTCCCGTGCCGGCCGCTCGCACCCGCCACGAGGTGGCCGCGCTCTACGCGACCCCGCAGGCGGGGGAGCTCGCGACGCTCGCCGATCGTGCCGTATTCTCCGACGAACAGCTCTCCGTGCAGGAGTCGGAGCAGTTCTGGCAGATCGTGGCTGATGAACGGCGAGAACTTCGATCTTCCGTCGGGTGGTGGCGCCGGCTGCGCGCCGCCGTATCGTTGAAGTCACTGTTGCGGCAGACGTCCGCACGCGCCGTCCGCACCGATGCATCGGGCGCGGCGCGAGCTTCGGAGAGGAGAAAGCGCCGCCCGCGCGGCGCTGGAATGTCATGAGTGCAGACATCATCGCGCTGACCGCGAGCCTCATCCTGGCGATCCCGCTGTACCTGTGGATGTCGCTCGCGGCCGTCGCCGTCTTCCGCAAGGCGGGGGTGGAGACCTGGCCCGCCTGGGTTCCCGTGTACAACGTGTGGGTGCTGTGCTCGCTCGCCGGCATCGCACCGTGGCTGGCCCTGCTGTGCCTGGTTCCGCCGTTCATCCCGATCGTCTTCCTGGTGGTCGGCATTCAGCTGAGCCCGCGTTTCGGTCTGTCGCCGGCGTGGGGCGTGTTGGCGGCCGTCTGCCCGCCGGCGTATCTCACCGTGCTCGGGTGGGGGAATGCTCACTGGGATGGCCCGCAGCCCGAGCGGCAGCCGGCTGCGACGGGGGTCGCCTCTCCCCGCCCCGACCTGGACTGGCTCTCCAACCCGCAGCACACGCAGTGGAACGGCGTATCGGACGCGACCGAGATCGTGACGCCCCTCGCTCCGCAGCTCGGCGAGTCGGTGTCGGATACTGTCCGAGCGGATCTCCCCGCGGCCTCGTGGGCGCCGACTGCGGCGCCCGGACTGTCGGCACCTGTCGCTGCGTCGCCTTCTGCGGCGGCACCGTCGTACCCGCCCGCGCCACCGCTGAGCGTGAGCCTGCCGGATCCGATCGAGACCGAGCAGACAGCTGACTGGCGCAACCTGTTCGCCTCGTCCGCTGACGCCCCCGGTTCCTCCGGTTCTGCCCCCGAGGCGGCATCTCAGGTCCCGGCGTCGCTTACTGAGGCGCCGTACGTTCCCGAGCCGGCGGCGCCGGCCGCAGACCCGTACGGCACGTCGTCGTCGGCGCCATCACTCGCCCCGACGTTCTTCGAGTATCGCGACGCTTCGGATGCCGCAGTGTCGCCGTCTTGGTCTGATGCGCCCGCGCCTGAGTCTGCTGCGCCGGTGTCTGCGACGCCGGTGTCGGCCGCTCCGGTGTTCGAGTCTTCCGCGCCGATCACTTCCGCTCCGGTGTTCGAATCTGCCGCGCCGGCGTTGGTCCCCGTCACGCCGGGACTCCCGCCCGTCGGTCCTGAGCCTTCCGCCCCGGTCGCCGTGCCGGGCGTGCCTGCGCCTGGTGCCGAACCTCCCGCCACGCCCTCGATCGCCGCGGCGTTCGGCAACGCGGCGTTCGGCAACGCGTCGTCGGCGCCCGAGTTCTCGACGCCGGCGCCTTCGGCCGGGGAGTCGGCGCTCGATGCCCGAGGTTCGGTATCCGGCGCACCAGAGCCTGTACCCGGTGTCCCGGCTTCGGTTCCTCCCGCGTACGGCACCTCGGAGTCGCACTCGGTCCGTCCCGCGTACGACACCCCGGAGTCGGAGTCGGAGTCGGAGTCGGAGTCGGACCGTCCCGCGTACGACACCCCGGAGTCAGAGTCGGAGTCGGAGTCGTCGTCGGTGTCGGTGTCGGCGGCGTCGTCGGCGTCCAGCGATCCGGCGTCGGAGCCTGGCTCGACGCCTTACGGCAGCGAGGTCTCCGCCAGCGAGCCGTGGGGTACCCCACCGGCCGAGCCCTTCTCTCACGGCGGACAGGAGCAGCCACAACCGCCGGCGCCGTGGGAAGCCGCGTCGCCCGCCGCAGAGCCGCCGGTCGTTGCCCCGCTGCCCGCCGCAGCCCCGTGGGCTCCGCCCGGAGCGGCCGACGCCGTGACTCCTGTCAACGTGAGCCCGAACGCGGACGCGGATCCAGCCGTCTCGCCGTTCTCGCTGCCCGTCCCGTCAACGCCGACGGTCTCACCAGCGGACGCGGTCTCACCAGCGGACGCGGTCGCACCAGCACAAGCGGCCCCACCAGCTGAAGCC
>NZ_JBJDRI010000060.1:0-15983 GCF_044987425.1 Microbacterium sp. ZW T5_56
GGGGTGTGGAAGATGAGGGTGCCGTCATTGTCGGGGTGGGGTGTGAGTTTCCAGTCGGCGCTGGTTTTGAGGGTGTGGTGTCGGCGGCAGAGCGGGGCGAGGTTGCTGATGTCGGTTTTTCCTCCGTTGGCCCAGTCGTGGTTGTGGTCGATGTCGGTGTAGCGGATCGGGACACGGCATCCGGGGTGTCGGCAGTGTTGGTCTCGGTGGGTGAGGAAGCGTTTCATCTCCGCTGTGGGGCGGTACCGGTCGGTGGCGAGGACGCCACCGGTGATGGGGTGGGTGAGGATTCGGTCTAGTCCGGGCTGACCGCCGGCCAGGACGCGGGCGGTGTCTGCGTCGATGGGGGTGATGCCGTCCAGCTCGGTGCCGGTGTCGTCTTGTCCGAGGAGGGTGAGGACGGGGATGGTGACGGCGATGGTGGCGTGGATGGATCCGATGGCGGTGTCGACGCTGTCAGGGGTGGCGGTGAGGAGAAGGTCGGCGAGGAGGTCGGCACGGATCTGATCCACCGTCCGCACATCACGGAACTCCGCAACCGCTGACCCAGCGCCAGCGCCAGCGCCAGCGCCAGCGCCAGCATCAGTACCCGTGCCAGTGCCCGTGCCCGTGCCCGTGCCCGTGCCAGTGCCAGTGCCAGCACCTGCGTCGGTGCGGATGTTTGCGTCGGTGCTATCGCTCGCGTCGAGGCGCAACGCCGCTGCGCCTGCGTCAAGCGCTGCGTCAGTATCAGCGCCAGCGCCGGTTTCGACGTCCATGCCGGCGTCCGCGGAGACCCAGACATCTCCGCCCGAGCGCACACGAGCACCCGGGCCGAAGCTGTTCCCGGTCCCGGTCCCGGTCCCGGTCCCGGTGCCAGTGCCGGTGCCGGTGCCGGTGCCAGTGCCAGTGCCAGTGCCAGTGCGAGCGTTCTTGGCGGCCTTGTTGCTGGCGCGGAGGGCGTGGGCCATCTGATCCAACCGGTCCTTCACCCCATGCGCGAAGACGGAAGGAAGCAGAGCGTGCAGAGTTGACATGCCGTCCAGGTCGTCGGTGACCCAGACCGTGCGGGCGCGGCGAGCTTCACGGTGGCGTTCCGTGATGCTGACTTCTCGCACCTCTTCCGCGATACGGCCCAACATCCCACGGAGGCGGTTCGGGGACTCCGCCCGCGCCAACGGCAACGCTCGTGCGACGAACTCATCCCGCGCGGGGCCCGACTCCACAGGCAGCCCGTACTTCAGAATCTCCCGGATGTGGGATGACGTGATCTCACCCGACGAGAGCGCGGCATGCGCGGCGGGGAAGTCATGCACCAGCTGATGCGCGTCGGACATGCGCTGCTGAATCGTGCGGTCGCTGACGCGGATGGCAGCACCGACCTCGGCGGCGAGGGATCGCAACTCCAGGTCGGCATCAGAAGAGCGCCCAGATGCACCCGACAGCTCCACGAGATCCGCGAACAGCGCCGCTTCCAACGCATCCGACGCAGCCCGAGAACGCGTCAACGCCACAATCGCATCCACGTACGCCCGCACCACACCCACATCAGGACCCACATCGCCCAGACGAGGACGCGGAGACCGCACCGCCTCAAGCGCGTCGGTCTCGGAGTCAGAGTCGGCGACGACAGATCCGTTCTGCGGCACGACTCGCTCCGTCTGAGGCACCGAGTCCTCGCCTACGTTCAGGGTCTGTTGTTCTAATGTCATAGGGTAAGCCTGACAGAAAAAGCGAACAAAAATACGATAGAACGGAATCTGTGGATAACCTCGGCGAGCGACGAAACGTTGATTGTCGCCAACCCGGACTCTCGGCGCAGACGTCGAAGCAGAGTACCGGCATGGAATCGCGCCCCCGCCATCGGTGACGACAGTCCGAGCGTGATTCTGGCGCCTCGATCGGCATCACTGCCATGCCCGCGCCATGCCCGCGCCATCCTCGCGCCATCCCCGCGCCTTCCTCGCGCCTTCCTCGCGCCATCCCCGCGCCATCCGCGGGCAGGCGTGGCGGTCGCTTGTCTCACTCCAGTCGTGGGTCTCTCACTCCGCCCTCCCGCTACGACCGTCGGCACGACTGGCACTCACTCGGTGGGCGGGATCTCGCGGCGGGCCCGCGCCACAGGAGCTCACCCGGGCGCTCGTCTCTCGGGGCATTCGAGCTACGGGCGCGTTGGATTGTCGGGGCTGGATTCGTGCGGCAGGGAGCACCGCCCGAACTCAAGGCCAAGGGCCCCGAGGGTCGCAAGACCCCCGGAGCCCTCACCCCACACCCGCCTGCGTCCCCCTGAGCTCAGACGATGAGTTCGAGTGTCTGCATCCGGCCGGGCGCGGTCGTGAGGTCCTCACCCTCGTACGCGCCGGCGACGGGGGAGATCATGACCTCGTCCAGACCGTGCTTGCTGGCGAACGCAGCGAGATCCGCCCGCACCATGTCCCCGGTTCCGACGAACCAGCGGGCGCGTGCCGAACCCATGAACTCGGCGGTCATCGCATCCTCGGGTGCCGCCTGGGCCGCGTCAACCGTTTCCAGCGCGCCCAGCGGCTTGCCGGTCCGCATTCGAGCGAACATCCGCAGCTGGGGGAGTGCTCGAGCCTCCGCTTCCTCGGCGGTCGGTGCCGCAATGACGTTGGCCGTGAGGAAAGTGCGAGGTTCCGCGAGGTCCTCCGAAGGCTGGAACGAGGTGCGGTACAGCTCCAGGGCGCGCTCCAGACCCGTTCCTGAGAAGTGGTTCGCGAACACGTACGGCAGGCCCATCTGCGCCGCCAGCTGAGCGGAGTAGTCGCTCGAGCCCAGCAGCCAGACATCCGGACGACCGACGGCGGCGGGCGTCGCGTGAACGACGTACTCCCCGCCGTTCACGAAGCGCATGCTCGCCCCGTCCTCACCGGTCAGAGCCAGGATGTCGGCGATGTGCTGCGGAAAGCGCTCCACATCAGAGGAGGTGCCGCTCTGGCGCAGCAGCTGCGTGATAACAGGATCGCTTCCCGGCGCCCGACCGATTCCGAGATCGATGCGACCGGGTGCCAGAGCTTCCAGCGCAGCGAACTGCTCGGCCACGACCAGCGGTGCGTGGTTCGGAAGCATCACACCACCTGAGCCGACACGAACCCGGCTGGTGCGCGCGGCAGCTGCGGCGATCAGCACCGGGGGAGTGGTCGACGCCACCGCGGGCATGTTGTGATGCTCGGCGAACCAGTAGCGACGGTATCCGAGGTCGTCGGCGCGCACGGCGAGCTCGAGAGCCGAACTCACGGCCTGCGCCGACGTCTGTCCGCTGCGAACCGGGATGAGATCGAGAACCGAGAGAGCGAGCTTCTCGCTCACTTCGCGTTGATCTCCGTGTAGACCTGCGTGAGAGCCTGCTCGAAGGCCTCGGACGGCTGAGCGCCCGAGATGCCGTATCGGCCATCGATCACGAAGAACGGTACGCCCTGGATGCCGTATGCGGCGGCCTGTGCGATGTCGGCCTCCACCTCGGTACGGAAGGCGTCGGCATCCGTGACGATGCGCTCCGCAAGCTCGGCGCTGAGGCCGGCCTCGACGGCGCGGTCGCGCAGCAGCGTGAGGTCGCCGACGTCGTCACCGTCGGAGAAGTATGCGCGAAACAGCGTGTCCAAAACGGGCTGCTGAACGCCCTCGGCGCGCGCTGCCTGCAAGAAGCGGTGCGCATCGAACGTGTTCGACGGGACCGAATCCTCGAACGAGAACCGGAAGCCCTCAGCGTGGCCCTGCTCGGTCAAGTGGCGGTGTGAGGCGTCGAGCTGTCGCGCATCCATCCCGCGGGCGATGAGCTTCTGCGCGGCCGTGCCGGGCTCGCCATGAGCGGGAGCCGCGGGGTCCAGCTGGTACGAGTGATAGGTCACATCGATGTGCTCGCCGAACGGCAGCGCCGCGCGGACGTTCTCCAGACGCTTGTCGCCGAGAGCGCAGAACGGGCAGGCGACGTCGAGCCAGACGTCGACGGCGAGGCGCTGAGAGGTGAGGGGGCCGGTGCTGGTGTCGGTCATATCGGCTCGAACGCGACGACCGCAGTCGCTATTCCCGCAGAGCCGCAACTCCGCCTCCGCGGCGATCCGGGCGACAGGGGCACATGATCAAACGAAACGGTGCACGAATTACCCCATGTGTGCGCATGAATTGCATCAAATGGTCGAAATGTGCATACACCACATCGACTCGCGGGCGCAAGGCCGAGGCGAGAAATCGTTTCGAGAATGACCTCTTATTCCCCGTCGTGACGCGGAAGTGTTCGTTACATAGACGTCTATGGATCGTGCATGACATGCATGATACGTTGCTGGCAACTCGCTGAGACATTCCCTCCTGTCCTCTCCGAGTCACAGCTGAAAAATTCCCCCCAAAAGGAGCTCCCCCGATGCTCACCGTTTCGCGTCCCCCCGTGCCACCGACCGACGCCTCGCGGCGCCGACCACGTGGCCTGATGGCCACAGCCGCACTCGCGGTGGCCTCCGTCTTCGGGATCGGCCTCATCGCGCCGCCCGCGGTGGCAGACACCGGAGACAGAGCAGTCTCCTCATCGCAGTTCCTGTCGGGAAGCCTGCTGAGTGCGATAGACATCACCAGCATCGCGGGCCTGGGTGGGGCCGTAGCGGAGAACAACGGCGTGGCGACGGTCGACACTGACGCGGTCGGACTCGACGTCAGCCTGCTGAGCGCGATCCGCCTCGGAATCGCCGACGGACTCGAGCTTCCGTTCGGAGACATCTTCGAGGTGGGGGCGGTCAACCAGTACGCGGAGGCCAGCAACCGCGGCGTCTCGCGCGCGGCGTCCGGTGCCGTCAGCAACAACGGGGCCGTCGACATCGGCGGCAACACGGGCGGCTTCCCGTCGAACGCGTCGATCAAGCTCGGAGGACTGCTGACCGCAGTCAGCGGACCCCTCACGGGGACCGTCACCGACGTCCGTGTCGACCTGCAGGCGCTGACCGGCGTCGCCGCGCTGGATGCCGGCGCCCCCGGCGCGATCGCGACCAACTGTGGACCGGACAAGCTCACCGCCCTCTCCGCACCGGTGCACTGCCGTGACTACTCGATCGCGGGCGGCAAGCTCCTGGTCAGCGCACCGGTGCTCGGCAACGTCGTCAACACGCTCACCGGTCCCGGCGGCGTGGTCGCGACGGTCGACGGCGCGGTGAACTCCCTCGCCGGTCCGGACGGCCTGCTCGCGGGTGTGATCGCGGGCCTGGATGCTGCCCTGGCACCGCTCCTCGGCAACGACGCCCTCACGGTGGCGATCTCCACCAACGTCGCCGGCGCGGTGAACAGCATCATCGACACCCCGCTTACGGACCCCACGACCGGCGTGGAGGTCAACCTCCGTACCGGCGTCATCACGGCAGATCTCAACACGCTGCTGACGCAGGCCAACGGTGCAGGGCTCGCCAACTTGGCACCCAACACGGAGATCCTCTCCGCCCCCGTGCTGAACGCGCTCGTCGCCAGCGTCACCTCGCTGCTCAACCAGATCCCACAGCTCGTCAGCACAGCGCTCACCAGCGCGCTCAACGCGGCAACCCTGAACATCGGTGCCAACATCTGCCTTGTCGGTTCCGGGGCCAACTGCTCGACCGGTTTCCCCGACCTCGGCACAGGAATCAACATCGCGGTCACGGGAACCCTGGGCGGCCTCGCCGCCACTCCGCCCGCCGCGACCAACGCGTCACTGACTCTCAAGGTGCTCGGGCTGCCGGTCACCATCCCGATCAGCACTCTGCTCTCCGCCCTCGCCGGTCCGATCGTCAACACGCTGTTCAATCCCACGACTGGTGTGATCGCTACGGTCACCGGATCCACCTCCGCGCTGACCGGCGCCGTGCAGGGCCTCGTCACGGCGCTCGATCCCGCGCTGAAGGCCATCAACCTCCTCGCATCGATCACCGGAAACGTGCAGGAGTCGCCGTCCACGGGCGTCTACCGCGAGGTCGCAGTCCGTGTGGCCCTGCTGCGCAGCGCCGTCGCCACGCTCGATCTCGCGAGTGCAACGGTCGGAGCGAACGTCTTCGCTCTGCCCGTGCCCGTAGCCACGAGCATCTCCCCGAACACCGGTCCGACGGCCGGAGGTACGCCCGTCACCATCACCGGCAGCAACCTCGATGGTGCCACCGAAGTGCTCTTCGGCGGCGTGCCGGCAACGATCACGTCCAACACCCCCACGACCGTGAACGTGACCACACCGCCTCACGCTGCCGGGTCGGTCCCGGTGATCGTCACCACGCCGGGTGGGACAAGCGCTTCGCTGATCTTCACCTACATCGCGCCTCCCACACTCACCGGGCTCACACCCAACGTCGGCCCGGTCGGTGGTGGAACCTCCGTCGTGATCACCGGCACCGGTTTCACCGGCGCCTCGGCAGTCACCTTCGGCGGCACCGCGGCAGTGGCCTTCACGGTGAGCTCCAACACTCAGATCACGGCCACCTCGCCGGCACACGTCGCGGGGCCGGCCGATGTCACGGTCACCACGGCCGGCGGGGTGTCCGCCCCGCAGGTGTTCACGTACTTCGACCAGCCCGTCATCGGCGGCGGTGGAGCGATCGGCCTCGACCCCGATCACGGATCCACCGCAGGCGGCACGGGTGTCACCATCACGGGCGCCGGCTTCCTCGGTGCCGACGAGGTCACCTTCGATGGCGAGAGTCTGCCGTTCACTGTCGTGGATGACACCACGATCACGACGACCACCATCGCGCACGCGGCGGGTGCCGTCGACGTGGTCGTCTCGAACCCCGTGTTCGAGAGCGACCCCGCTACGTTCACCTTCGTGCCGCTGCCCGCGATCACCGGCCTCGCTCCGAGCTTCGGTCCGATCGCAGGCGGCACGTCGGTGACGATCACCGGAAGCGGTTTCGCCGACGCCAGCATCGTCACGTTCGGCGGCATCGATCTCCCGGTCGGCGCACACACCGACACGTCGATCGTCGTCACCTCGCCAGCGCACGCCGCAGGGCCCGTGGATGTGACGGTCACCAACTCGACCGGCACCAGCGCACCGCAGACCTTCACCTACTACGGCACTCCCGTGATCGGTGACGGCATCGGCGACATCGGCCTCAACCCCGCTCAGGGCCCCACATCCGGCGGAACGCTGGTGACGATCACCGGCTCCGGCTTCACCGGCGTGGACTCGGTCACGTTCGACGGCGACGCGGTCACGTTCACCGTGATCTCCGACACCGAGATCGAGGCCACCACGACGGCTCACCCGGCGGGTGCGGTCGACGTCGTCGTCTCGAACCCCCTCGAGAGCAGCGATCCCGCCACGTTCACGTTCTACGACGCACCGGTGATCGGCGACGGCGGACCCGGCACCAGCGGCCTGAACCCGAGCCAGGGCCCCACGGCCGGCGGCACATCGGTGACCGTGACCGGTGAGAACTTCGTCCCCGGCGATACGTCGGTCACGATCGGCGGCACCGTCGTCTCGGCGAATGACGTGACGGTCGCCTCGGAGACCGAGCTCGAGTTCATCACACCGCCGCACGTCGCGGGCGGAGTGCCTGTCACGGTGACCACGCCGGGTGGCACGTCCAACGCGCAGACCTTCTCCTACTACGACACCCCGGTGATCGGCGATGGACTGGGTGACATAGGCCTGGACCCGGATTACGGATCCATCGCGGGTGGCACCACAGTGATCATCACCGGAACCGGCCTCGCGAACGTCACCTCCGTGACCTTCGGCGACCAGCCTGCGCGCAGCTTCATCGTGAACAGCGACACGCAGATCACGGCCGTGACCGAGGCGCACGCCGCAGGTTCGGTCCAGGTCTCCGTCGCGAACCCGCTCACCACGAGCAACGAGGTTCCGTACCGCTACCTTCCGGTCCCGGCTCCCACGAGCCTGTCGCCGACCTTCGGCCCCACCACGGGTGGCACGGCGGTCACGATCACGGGAACCGGATTCGCGGGAGCCACTTCGGTGGACTTCGGTGGAACCGTGCTGCCGCTGACGAACCAGACCAGCGACACGACGATTCTCGTCAGCTCGCCGCCGCACGCAGCGGGTGGCGTGAACGTGACCGTGACGAACGTCTCGGGCACCAGCGCCCCGTTGCAGTTCACGTACTACGGTCAGCCGGTGATCGGTGACCCGGACTCGAACATCACGGGTCTGGATCCGGACAAGGGCCCGGTTGCGGGTGGCACGGCCGTGACGATCACGGGTACGGGCTTCACGGGTGCCAATGCGGTGACCTTCGGTGGGGCTCCGGCTCGCTCGTTCACGGTGATCAGCGACACACAGATCGATGCGGTCACGGAGGCCCACCCGGCGGGTGCGGTGGATGTGGTGGTGTCGAACCCGGCGCTGTCGAGCGACCCGGCGACGTTCACCTACTACGACGTCCCGGTCATCGGTGACGGCGGCCCCGGCACGGACGGACTGGACCCGAGCGTCGGTCCGTCGGCAGGTGGCACCCCGGTGACGGTGACGGGTGAGAACTTCGTCGCAGGAGACACCTCGGTCACGATCGGCGGCACGGTCATCGCGCCGGCCGACGTGACGGTCGCCTCCGAGACGGAGCTGTCCTTCACCACTCCGGCACATGCGGCCGGCGCTGTGGATGTCACGGTGACGACGCCGGGTGGCACGTCGAACGCGCAGACGTTCACGTACTACGACCAGCCGGTGATCGGTGACCCGGACACGGGTATCACGGGCCTCGACCCGGATGCCGGCCCGGTGGCCGGTGGCACAGCGGTGACCATCACGGGCTCCGGCCTGGCCGATGTCGACACCGTGATGTTCGGTGACCTTCCGGCACGCTCGTTCACCGTGGTCAGCGACACGCAGATCGACGCGGTGACCGAGGCACACGCCGCGGGTGCGGTGGATGTCGTGGTGTCGAACCCGGCGCTCTCCAGCGACCCGGAGACCTACACCTACTACGACGAGCCGGTGATCGGCGATGGCGGTCCGGGGACGGATGGCTTGAACCCGTCGTTCGGTCCGTCCGCGGGTGGAACGCCGGTGACGGTGACGGGTGAGAACTTCGTGCCCGGGAAGTCGTCGGTCACGATCGGCGGCACGGTCATCGCGCCCGCGAACGTGACGGTCGCCTCGGAGACGGAGCTGTCCTTCACCACCCCTGCTCACGCGGCGGGTGCGGTCGATGTCACGGTGACGACGCCGGGCGGCACGTCGAACGCGCAGACGTTCACCTACTTCGACAAGCCGGTGATCGGTGACCCGGAGACGGGAATCAGCGGTCTCGACCCCGATGCCGGTCCCACCGCGGGTGGCACAGCAGTGCACATCACGGGAACGGGCTTCCTGGGCGCGACCTCCGTGACCTTCGGCGGCAGCCCGGCAGCATCGTTCACGGTCGAAAGCGACACCTCGATCCAGGCGGTGACGGCACCGCACGCGGCCGGCCCGGTCGATGTGGTGGTGTCCAACCCGTCCTTCGGCAGCGACCCGGCCACGTTCACCTACTACGACGTTCCGGTCATCGGTGACGGCGGCCCCGGCACCGACGGACTGGACCCCAGCGTCGGCCCGTCCACGGGCGGCACGCCGGTCACAGTGACGGGTGAGAACTTCGTGCCCGGGAAGTCGTCGGTCACGATCGGCGGCACGGTCATCGCGCCCGCGAACGTGACGGTCGCCTCGGAGACGGAGCTGTCCTTCACCACCCCTGCTCACGCGGCGGGTGCGGTCGATGTCACGGTGACGACGCCGGGCGGCACGTCGAACGCGCAGACGTTCACCTACTTCGACAAGCCGGTGATCGGCGACCCGGAGATCGGTGACCTGGGTCTCGACCCGACCGCGGGTCCGACCGCGGGAGGCACTGCGGTGACCATCACCGGTTCCGGCCTGGCAGATGTGGACACCGTGATGTTCGGTGACCTTCCGGCTCGCTCGTTCACGGTGGTCAGCGACACGCGAATCGACGCGGTCACTGAGGCTCACGCCGCGGGTCCCGTGGATGTCGTGGTCTCCAACCCCGCAGTCGCCAGCGACCCTGCGGTGTACACCTACACGGACGCTCCGGTGATCGGTGATGGTGGCCCGGGCACCGACGGTCTGAACCCGTCGTTCGGTCCGGTGGCCGGTGGCACGCCGGTGACGGTGACGGGTGAGAACTTCGTCGCCGGGAAGTCGTCGGTCACGATCGGCGGCACGGTGATCCCTGCCGCGAACGTCACGGTCGACTCCGCAACGGAACTGTTGTTCACGACCCCGGCGCACGCCGCTGGACCCGTGGACGTCACCATCACGACCCCGGGTGGCACGTCGAACGCGCAGACGTTCACGTACTACGCGACGCCGGTGATCGGTGACCCGGAGACGGGCATCAGCGGCCTGGATCCCGAGGTCGGTCCGGTCGCGGGCGGCACGGTGGTGCAGATCACCGGTACCGGATTCACCGGAGTGACGTCGGTCACGTTCGGTGGCGACGCAGCAGCCTCCTTCACCGTCGAAAGTGACACGCTCATCGAAGCGGTGACGGCTCCGCACGCGGCCGGTCCGGTCGACGTCGTGGTGGCGAACCCGTCGTCGGCGAGCGATCCCGCCACGTTCACCTTCTATGACGTTCCGGTCATCGGTGGCGGCGGTCCGGGTACGGATGGGTTGAACCCGTCCTTCGGCCCCGTGACCGGTGGCACGTCGGTGACGGTGACGGGTGAGAACTTCGTCGACGGTGATACCTCTGTCACGATCGG
Source organism: Microbacterium sp. ZW T5_56 (assembly GCF_044987425.1). Lineage (NCBI taxonomy): Bacteria > Bacillati > Actinomycetota > Actinomycetes > Micrococcales > Microbacteriaceae > Microbacterium > Microbacterium sp. ZW T5_56. The sequence continues at coordinate 10,672 of NZ_JBJDRI010000060.1, forward strand.
CGGCACGGTCATCGCGCCGACGGACGTGACGGTCATCTCCGACACCGAGCTCTCGTTCACGACGCCGGCGCATACCGCGGGCGGGGTGGACGTCACGGTGACGACGCCGGGTGGCACGTCGAACGCGCAGACGTTCACGTACTACGACCAGCCGGTGATCGGTGACCCGGAGTCGAACATCACGGGTCTGGATCCGGACAAGGGTCCGGTTGCGGGTGGCACGGGTGTCACGATCACGGGTACGGGCTTCACGGGCGTCAATGCGGTGACCTTCGGTGGGGCTCCGGCTCGCTCGTTCACGGTGGTCAGCGACACGCAGATCGATGCGGTGACGGAGGCCCACCCGGCGGGTGCGGTGGATGTGGTGGTGTCGAACCCGGCGCTGTCGAGCGACCCGGCGACGTTCACCTACTACGACGTCCCGGTCATCGGTGACGGCGGCCCCGGCACGGACGGTCTGAACCCCTCGTTCGGTCCGGTGGCCGGCGGCACGTCGGTGACGGTGACGGGTGAGAACTTCGTCGACGGCGAGTCGTCGGTCACGATCGGCGGCACGGTCATCGCGCCGGCCGAGGTGACGGTCGCCTCCGAGACGGAGCTGTCCTTCACCACTCCGGCGCACGCCGCAGGTCCTGTGGATGTCACGGTGACGACGCCGGGTGGCACGTCGAACGCGCAGACGTTCACGTACTACGACCAGCCGGTGATCGGTGACCCGGAGATCGGTGACCTGGGGCTCGACCCCGATCGCGGTCCGATCGAGGGTGGCACGACCGTGACGATCACGGGATCGGGCTTCACGGGTGCGAACACGGTGACGTTCGGTGACGCTCCGGCGGCATCGTTCACGGTGGTCGACGACGGCACGATCACGGCGGTCACGGCGGCGCATGCCGCAGGTGCCGTGGACGTGGTGGTCTCCAACCCGGTCGCAGCCAGCGACCCGGCGACCTTCACGTACGAGGCAGGCACCGTGCAGGGCCCGGAGATCGACCAGCTCAACCCGGACGAAGGCTACGTGACGGGTGGCGAAGAGGTCATCATCACCGGACGCGGCTTTACAGGAGCGACCTCGGTCGCCTTCGGTGAGAAGGACGACAACGGAAATCACAACGGTGAGGAGAACGGCAACGGACGACTCACGCGTCACGTGGTGAAGGCGCTCGCGGCCAACGAGTCGGAGTTCGAGGTAATCTCCGACACGGAGATCCGCGCGATCACGCCGCCGCACGCGGAAGGCCCTGTCGATGTGGTCGTGACCACGCCGGTCGGTACCAGCGGTCCCGCGATCTACACCTACATCCCGCTCGCGGACACGGCTCCGAGCGTCGACAGCCTCACGCCGGACTCCGGTCCGACGAGTGGTGGCACCGAGGTGACGATCGTCGGTGGCGGCTTCACCCCGGACACCACCGTGACGGTTGACGGCACGGATGTTCCGGCGGAGTTCGTGGACGACAGCACGCTGACGATCACGACCCCGGCGCACGCGGAAGGGGTCGCGGAAGTCATCGTGATGAACGAGAACGGCAGCAGCGCTCCGGTGGACTTCACCTACGTCGGTGCCACACCGACGCCGACGCCGACGGAGACGTCCACGCCGACGCCGACGCCGACCGAGACGTCCACGCCGACCCCGACGCCGACCGAGACGTCCACGCCGACGCCGACGCCGACCGAGACGTCCACGCCGACCCCGACGGGAACGTCCACGCCGACGCCCACCGCGACGTCCACGACGACGGCGGGGCCGACCACACCGGTCAACCCCAGCGCGACGTCGACGCGCGGCCCCGGCGGAAACCTGCCCGGCACCGGATCCGATCTGCCGATCGGTCCCCTGGCGGTCGGCATCCTCGTCCTGCTTCTCGGCGTGGTGGTTGCGGCTCGCCGCACCCGTCGGACCGAGTGATCGGAAGCAGGACCTGAGGGGAATCTGAGGACCCCGGCGGATCATCCGCCGGGGTCCTCTCCCGTGCGGCATCGCATGACGCAGGCGGTATGCCGACGGCGAACAGCGGCATACCAGTGCCTCGGCGTCGTTACAGTCTTTCTAGGGCGCATTCCCTCGCGCCCCGAGGAGTTGACGATGTTCGAGAGATTTACCGACCGTGCCCGTCGGGTAGTCGTCCTCGCCCAAGAAGAGGCGAAGATGCTCAACCACAACTACATCGGTACTGAGCACATCCTGCTCGGTCTCATCCACGAGGGTGAGGGCGTTGCCGCCAAGGCCCTGGAGTCCCTGGGCATCTCGCTCGATGCCGTGCGCGAGCAGGTTCAGGACATCATCGGCCAGGGTCAGCAGCAGCCGACCGGTCACATTCCCTTCACGCCGCGTGCGAAGAAGGTCCTCGAGCTGTCCCTGCGCGAAGCGCTGCAGCTCGGCCACAATTACATCGGAACCGAGCACATCCTGCTCGGCCTGATCCGCGAGGGTGAGGGCGTTGCCGCCCAGGTCCTCGTCAAGCTCGGCGCCGACCTGAACAAGGTGCGCCAGCAGGTCATCCAGCTGCTCTCCGGCTACCAGGGCAAGGAGCCCGTGGGAGTGTCCGGCGCAGCCCAGGAGTCGCCGTCGGCGCCGCAGGGCGGCTCGGCCGTGCTCGACCAGTTCGGACGCAACCTCACGCAGGCTGCGCGCGACAACAAGCTCGACCCGGTCATCGGGCGCGAGAAGGAGATCGAGCGGGTCATGCAGATCCTCTCGCGTCGCTCCAAGAACAACCCGGTCCTGATCGGTGAGCCAGGCGTCGGCAAGACCGCTGTCGTCGAGGGACTCGCGCAGGCCATCGTCAAGGGTGAAGTCCCCGAGACGCTGAAGGACAAGCAGGTCTACTCGCTCGACCTCGGGTCCCTCATCGCCGGTTCCCGCTACCGCGGTGACTTCGAGGAGCGCCTGAAGAAGGTCACCAAGGAGATCCGCACGCGCGGCGACATCATCGTCTTCATCGACGAGATCCACACGCTCGTGGGTGCCGGTGCTGCCGAGGGTGCCATCGACGCGGCCTCCATCCTGAAGCCGCTGCTCGCTCGCGGCGAGCTGCAGACGATCGGCGCCACCACGCTCGATGAGTACCGCAAGCACTTCGAGAAGGACGCCGCGCTGGAGCGCCGCTTCCAGCCGATCCAGGTGGCCGAGCCGTCGCTGCCCCACGCGATCAACATCCTCAAGGGGCTGCGCGACCGTTACGAGGCGCACCACAAGGTGCAGATCACGGACGGCGCGATCGTCGCGGCGGCGAACCTCGCCGACCGCTACGTCTCGGACCGCTTCCTGCCGGACAAGGCCATCGACCTGATCGATGAGGCCGGCGCGCGCCTGCGCCTGTCGATCCTGTCGTCCCCGCCCGAGCTGCGCGAGTTCGATGAGAAGATCGCCAAGGTCCGCGAGGACAAGGAAGCCGCATCGGAGAACCAGGACTTCGAGAAGGCCGCTTCGCTGCGTGACGAGGAGAAGAGCCTGCTCGCCGAGCGTCTGCGTCTGGAGAAGCAGTGGCGCTCCGGTGACGTCGCCTCGCACGCCGTGGTCGACGAGGGTCTGATCGCCGAGGTTCTCGCGCAGGCTACGGGGATCCCGGTCTTCAAGCTCACCGAGGAGGAGTCCGCTCGCCTGGTGTTCATGGAGAAGGCGCTGCACCAGCGCGTCGTGGGTCAGGAGGAGGCCATCGCGGCTCTCTCCCGCACGATTCGTCGCCAGCGCGCCGGCCTCAAGGACCCCAACCGTCCGTCCGGATCGTTCATCTTCGCCGGCCCCACCGGTGTCGGCAAGACCGAGCTTGCCAAGGCGCTGGCGGAGTTCCTGTTCGACGACGAGGGCGCGCTCATCTCGCTCGACATGAGCGAGTTCGGTGAGAAGCACACGGTCTCTCGTCTGTTCGGTGCCCCTCCCGGATTCGTCGGCTTCGAAGAGGGCGGCCAGCTCACCGAGAAGGTGCGCCGCAAGCCGTTCTCCGTCGTCCTGTTCGATGAGATCGAGAAGGCGCACCCCGACATCTTCAACTCGCTGCTGCAGATCCTCGAAGAGGGTCGATTGACCGACGGTCAGGGCCGCGTGGTGGACTTCAAGAACACCGTCATCATCATGACCACGAACCTCGGTTCGTCGGCCATCGCGGGTGGTCCGGTGGGCTTCCAGATCGAGGGCAACGCCCAGACCACGTACGAGCGGATGAAGGGCAAGGTGGACGAAGAGCTCAAGCGGCACTTCAAGCCCGAGTTCCTCAACCGTGTCGACGACGTCATCGTCTTCCCGCAGCTGAACAAGGAAGAGCTCGTCCAGATCGTCGATCTGTTCGTCAAGCGTCTCCGCGACCGCCTGCTCGACCGCGATATGACCATCGAGCTGTCCGAGTCCGCGAAGCTCCGTCTCATCGACCTGGGTTATGACCCGGCTCTCGGTGCCCGACCGCTTCGTCGTGCGATGCAGCGTGAGGTGGAGGACCAGCTCTCCGAGCGCATCCTCCAGGGCGAGCTCAACGCGGGCGACCACGTGAAGGTCGACGTCGCCGACGGCAAGTTCGTCTTCGAGCACGCTCCGCGTGGCGAGAAGGTCGCGATCGGCGCCGGCGCGGCCCCCGCGATCGACATCACCCCGGACATGATCGCCGGCGAGTAACACCCGTCACGAACGCCCCGGGCATCCCTTTTGGGATGCCCGGGGCGTTCGTGATTCCTGCCGGGCGTCGAGGGCGCGGGCGTTCGTGTGCCGTCGGTGTGGTTCCGCGGGGCGAGTCTGGTCTGGCACCGACGCAGCCGCCCGGGTGGTCCGGTGTGCGCGCCCGCGCTGCCACCGGGTCTCACCGCCAAGCGTGGTCTCACCATCTGCTCTCTTCGGCGCGCCCAGTCACCGCTCGTGAGACCACCCCAGGCGCTGGTCTCACATAACGTCGTGACGCACCGCGGTGGCGGCAGAAGCTGAGAGCGGTTCAGCTCGGGAGTCGGTCAGGGGACGGCGGCTGAGCTGAGGGGCGGGCCGCGGCGTGGGTGTTGGGGCCGACCTCAGTTACTGGCCGGGGCGGCGGCCAGGGCTGTGGTCTCACCGTCGGCTCTCCTCGGCGCGCCCAGTCGCCGTTTGTGAGACCACGCCCGGGGCTGGTCTCACAAAGCGTTGCGACACACGGCGGTGGCCGCAGAAGCTGAGAGCGGTTCAGCTCGGGAGTCGGTCAGGGGACGGCGGCTGAGCTGAGGGGCGGGCCGCGGCGCGGGTGTCGGAGCCGACCTCAGCCACTGGCCGGGGCGGTGGCGAAGGCTGTGGTCTCATGATCTGCTCTCTTCGGCGCGCCCAGTCGCCGCTTGTGAGACCACGCCCCGGGCTG
>NZ_JBJDRI010000061.1:0-14717 GCF_044987425.1 Microbacterium sp. ZW T5_56
CGCTGGTGGCGCCAGCCGAGGGGGCCGGGCGTGGCGTCAGCCGAGGAGGCGGACGCGGACGGTGCGGTCGTCGAGGTCGACGATGTCGCCGTCGTGGAGCTGGCGGCCGCGGCGCACCTCGATCTCGCCGTTGACGGCCACGAGACCCTCAGCGATGGCCTCCTTGCCCTCGCCGCCGGACTCGATGAGGTCCGCGAACTTCAGGAACTGGCCGAGGCGAATCATGTCGCCGTCGATTTCGACCTCGGGGATGTCTGCGGAGCTGGTCACCCGTCGATCGTATCGACCCCACACCACGCAAGAAACCTATGCGAGGCCGAGAAGCCCGGCGTCACGGGGTTTCTCGCCAGCGCCCAGCCTCACGCTCAGGGCACGTGCTGCCGCGATGCCGCGCGGAACTGCGTGGGTGAGGAGCCGTTGATCGCGCGGAACTGCCGCGAGAAGTAGAACGCGTCCGGATAGCCCACCTGCGCCGCGATCTCCGTCACCGGAAGATCCGTGGTCACCAGCAGCTCGCGGGCGCGTGCGCTGCGCAGCCGCTTGAGGTAGTCGACGACGCTGTAGCCGGTCGATGCCTTGAACAACGCCGAGAAATGGGACGTGCTCAGCTCGGCGAGTCGAGCCAGCTCCGAGACCGGCAGAGCCGAAGCGAGATTATCGCGCAGGTACTCCTGGACCACGTGGATGCGATCCGCCGTGTGGCGTTCGCGACGCAGTCGATCCGCCGCGAGGACGGCCAGCAGGTGCCAACCAGCTCCGGCGGCGCGCAGCAGCGTTCCCGTGGTCTCATCCGCCTCCAGCAGCGTGACGACCTGCTCGATGAGGGTGACGGCGGTGAACACATCGTGCAGGTGTACGACGGGATCGTCTTCGGCCCCGCGGATCTGCGCCACGAGTTCCGCCACATCCGACCCGGTGGCATGCAGCCACCAGATGGTCCAGGGATCCTCTTCGTCGGCGAGATAGGAGTGCGCGCGGTCGGGTGGCAGCACTACCGCATCGCCCGGACCGACGGGGAGGCGTCGGCCGTCCTGCACCACCCAGCCGCCGCCGTGCGTGCACACGATGACGATCGCCTCCGCGGCTCCCGCCGCGCGGATCCTCCCGTGCGCCGCCGCGCGGGGGAAGTATCCGGCGTCAGTGACCAGCAGGCGCTGGGTTACGGGTCGGGCGCGCGCCTCGGCGGCGAGCGGTACGGGCAGAACGCGCAGACGCTGACCGGGGAACCCATCGCGACGGAGCATGCGCCGACGATAGCACTCATCGGAGAATCATCCAGGTATGCCGGAGAAACCAGCATTCCGCACCCATCGTGACCATGGATATCGTGGCGTCATGCTCACAGGAGAGATGACGGCATCAGCCGATCGGACAGGTCGCTACGTTCCCGTTCCGCCGCATGAGGGCCTTCCTGACCGCCTCACCATCACCCTCTGGGACTTCTCCTGGTACGTCCGCACGGGCGCGGGCGAGCCCTTTGAGAGCCTGGACCGGGCGGCAGCCGAGGCGGTCGAGCGCGGTTACAACACGATCCGAATCTGCGCGATGCCCTTCCTTCTGTTCGGTTCGGGGCTCGACACCACCGCGGTGGAGCTGGACCGGCTGGGCGGCGACTACGCGCAGAACGTGCGCTGGTACGACGTCGGAGCGCCCACCGTCATCGACGGCCGAGCGCACCTGCGGGAGCTGTTCGAGGTCTGCCAGCGGCACGGGCTCTTCGTGATCCTGTCGTCGTGGGAGTACCAGCAGTCCTCCTCGTTCGCCGTGGATTCGGCATGGTGGGACGCCCTGCGCGCCGTGGACCCGGAGGATCGCGCCGAGCGTCTGGCGGAGTCCTTCGCGATGCTCATCGACTTCCTCGCCGAGCATGGGCTGGACGATCGCATCGCGTTCACCGAACTGCACAACGAGGTCCAGATCGGCCATCTGAGCGACGGCCTCACCAGTTGGCTGGTGGACGACGCCCGCACCGTCGTCGAGCTGGAGTCGCGCCTCACCCGCGGACTCGCGCGCTTCCACGAACTGCAGCCTGACCAGCCGGTGACAGTGAACTACGCGCATGTCCCCGTGGCATCGATGCGCGCGATTCCGCACAACATCGACGTGCTCGTGGTGCACCCCTACATCTACGGCGTGCTCGACGAGGTGACGCAGGCGTTCGACCTGCGCGGCTCGCTCGCCGACTTCCCGCGAGCGGCGGTGGAAGCCGCGGGGATCCTCCGCGCCGACGCCCCTGACGCGGAGAGCTGGGTGCTCCCTCCGGATCAGGCGTGGAAGTCGGAGGCGACCATCGTCGGCAAGCCGGAGATCTTCCTGCATGACTGGGTGGACGCCGACGCGTTCGACCGTTTCCTCTACGAGCGCTACCAGGTGCATCGGACGGAGATGGACCGCGTGCTGCGGATCTGGTTGGACGTGGCGGCCGATGCGTCGCGCGCCCGCGGGATCCCGCTGGCATTCGGGGAGGGGTGGATCGGCTACACCCCGCTGCACGGCACTTTCGAGGAGGGGCCGGTGGGCAGCGAGTTCTGCCGACGAGCGGTACGAGAGTCCGCTCGCGTCGGAGCCTGGGGCACCATCGTGTGCTCCAATGCGGCTCCGCATCATCCGATGTGGGCCGATGTCGCGCTCCAGATCGAATGCAACCGGATGTTCACGGAGCATCCCACCCCCTAGGCGCACGCGCCTCATCCATCGGTCGTCGAGGAGGACACCATGGCACCAGAACTGCAGGTCACACGTCGAACCTTCCTTGCGGGTGCGCTCGCGCTGGGAGGAGCATTCGCTCTCTCCGGCTGCGTCACCGGAGGCTCTCCGGGCGCGAGCGGCAGCGGCGGCGCCGCGAGCGGCACCCTCACCCTCCAGTCATCGCTGTCGGATCCGGCACCGAAGGCGGCCCTCACCGCGGTCATGGACGCCTACACGGGCGGCAAGGTCACCCTGAACACGGTGGCGATCGAGCAGTTCCGCGCGCAGCTGTCCACCTACCTCTCCTCCAACAACCCGCCCGACGTCCTCACCTGGTACGCGGGCTCGGTCGCCCGCGACTACGCCAGCAAGGGATACCTTCTGGATCTGTCGGAGATGTGGACCGGCAGCGGGGCTGCCGCGAACTTCTCGCCCGCTCTGAAGGCGCTGTCCACCGACGACAGCGGCAAGCAGATCTTCCTGCCCACCTCCTACTACTGGTGGGGCGTGTTCTACCTCAAGGACAACTTCGCGAAGTGGGGTGTCTCGGAGCCGAAGACCTGGGACGAGTTCATCGCGATGTGCGACAAGCTCAAGGGGATGGGCATCAACCCCCTCGCCAACGGCATCGGCACGACGCCGTGGATGGCGTCGGGATGGTTCGACATCCTCAACCTGCGCGTCAACGGCGCGACCTTCCACCGTGAGCTGCTGGCCGGAAAGCACTCGTTCGACAGCGCCGAAGTTCGCAAGGTGATGTCGTACTACGCCCAGCTGGTGCCGTACTTCGACCCCAACATGACCTCCTACGCCTGGCAGGACGCGGCCACGCCGCTGGTGCAGGGCAAGGACGCGATGTACCTCACGGGTGCGTTCATCAGCCAGAACATCACCGACAACCCCGACAACCTCGACTTCTTCAGCGTGCCGGTGATCGACCCGTCGGTTCCGACCGCCGAGGAAGCCCCGACCGACGGCTACTTCGCCAGCGCGAAGACGAAGGATCCGAAGGGCACCCTCGCGATGCTGTCCTACCTTGCGAGCCCGAAAGCTCAGCAGGAGTTCATCGAGAAGGCCGGCTCATCGAACCTGCCGACCTCGCCCGATGTCGACGCGTCGCAGTTCAGCCCGCTGGTGCAGAAGGGTCTGAAGCTGCTGAACGAGACCGAGGAGATCACGCAGTTCTTCAACCGCGACTCCTCCGACGCCCTGCAGACCACCGCCGATACCGCGCTGACGAAGTTCCTCGCCAAGCCGGGCGATGTGGACAGCATCCTCAAGGAGTGGCAGACAGCCGCAGAGAAGGTGTGGAACTCGTGAGCCGCCCGGTGGGCACGGCGACCGCGACGATCGTGGCCGGTCGCCGGCGGCGCAGCGCGGTCCGCCGTGTCCCACCGATCATCTGGGCCTTCCTCCTCATCCCGCTGGTGGTGGAGCTGGCCCTGGTGTTCTGGCCGGCGATCAACAGCTTCTACATCTCCCTCACGAAGTGGAACGGGGCGGGCGCGCCCGAGTGGGTGGGGTTTCGCAACTTCGAGAACCTCACCACGGATCCGGTCTTCATCCAGGCGCTGCTGAACAACATCTACTGGGTCATCGGGTTCGGCGGCGCCTCGGTGGTGATCGGCCTGCTCCTCGCTCTCGCGTTGAACCGTCCGCGCCGGGGCGTGGGCTTCTATCGCAGCGCGATCTACCTGCCCATGGTGTTCTCCCTCGCCGTCACGGGTTTGTTCTGGCGACTGCTGTATCAGCCCGACGGCGCGGTGAACTCGGCGCTCGATGCCATCGGGCTGGGTACCGTCGCCCGGCAGTGGCTGGCCGACCCCAACACCGCCCTCACCGCCGTGCTGATCGCCGCGGTCTGGCGACAGTGCGGCTACATCATGGTGCTGTACCTGGCCGGCCTCAAGGGCGTGGACCCGACGCTGGAGGAGGCGGCGCAGGTGGACGGTGCGAATCGCTGGCAGCGGTTCTGGCGCATCGTGATGCCGCAGATGAGGGGCGTCAACTCCGTGGTGTTCGCCGTCACGGTGATCGACTCGCTCCGCACGTTCGACATCGTCTGGACCATGACGCGCGGCGGCCCGTACAACTCCACCCAGCTGCTGTCGACGTACATGTACCAGACCGCCTTCTCCACGGTTGATCTCGGGTACGGATCGGCGATCGCCGTGATCATCTTCCTGCTCGCGATCGTCTTCATCATCGGCTACCTGGCCAGCGCTGCACGATCGGAGGACTGAGATGAGCACGCAAACCGCCACGCTCCATCAGGCTGCGGACACCCGTCCGCGTCGCCGCCACGCCTGGGCGTTCCACGCGGTGATGGCCCCCGTCTCGCTGCTGTGGGTCGCGCCGCTGATCTTCGTGGTCTTCGTCGCCTTCCGCTCCTTCTCCGACATCACCGCCAACGGTCTCGGCGGCCTCCCGCAGTCCTTCTCGTTGGACGGTTTCGTCACGGTCTTCACGCAGGGGCTTGCGGGAAACGCGCTCTGGAACAGCGTGGTGGTCACGCTGTTCACGGTGCTGCTCTCGCTGCTGCTGTCCTCGTGGGCCGCGTTCGCGCTGAGTCGCTACGAGATTCCGCTGCGGCGCACGATTCTGCTGATCATGCTGGCCGGCAACCTGCTGCCCGCACAGATCCTGCTGATTCCGGTCGCTCGCATCACCGAGACTCTGGGCATCGCCGACACCCTCTTCGCGCTGATCGTGGTGCAGGTGGCGTTCGGCATCGGGTTCTACACGTTCGTGCTCTACGGATTCATGCGCTCGATCCCCACGGAGATCTTCGAGGCTGCGCGCGTCGACGGCGCGGGGGAGCTGCGGGTGTACCTTCAGCTCGTCCTGCCGCTCACCCGTCCGTCGTTGGCGGCGCTCGGAGCGCTGGCCACCACGTGGGTGTGGAACGACCTGATCTGGGCTCTCACCGTGCTGCGCACCGAGTCCAAGTTCCCGATCACGGCGGAGCTGCTGAACATCCAGGGCGGCTTCGTCAGCCAGTGGAACGTGGTGGCCGCCGGCGCGATGATCGCCGCGCTTCCCACCGCGATCGTCTTCTTCATCTTCCAGAAGCAGTTCGTGTCGGGCCTCACGCTCGGCACGGGCAAGTGACTCATTCAAGGAGCACCATGTCGCAGTGGCACCTGCACACTCGCCGCACGTCGTACGCCCTGAGCCTCACCGCCGATGCGTCGGGTGCGGTGTCCGACTACTGGGGTCCCGCGCTCGCGGTGGGCGAGGATCCGGCACCGTGGGCGGAGCCGGACCGCTTCGTCGGCTATGCGGCGGACGCCGATGCCCAGCCCCTCGAATACGCGAGCGACGGCCAACGGCACACCGCCTTCAGTGAACTTCTCATCGATCGAGGGAACTCGCGCACCGGCGCGCGGTGGATGCTGCACGGTGAGCCGCGGTGGCGTTCGGATTCGAGCGGCGACGAGCTCGAGCTGGCGTTCCGGGATGAGACTGGAACACTGGAGCTGGTTCTGGGATACCGCAGCTCCCGCGAGCACGACGTGATCCGTCGCTGGACCCGCATCGCGAACCACGGTTCCGACACGGTGACGCTCCCGCGCGCGTTCTCCGCGGCCTGGAACGCTCCCGTGGGTCAGCGCGTGCGCGTGGACTATCTCGCCGGCTCCTGGGCGCGGGAGTTCCAGGAGCGCAGCGCCCAGGTGCACTGGGGCACGTTCAGCATCGGCAGCAGGCAGGGCGTGACGGGGATGAGCTTCAGTCCCGTGGTGCGCGTGAGCGCGCTTCCGGACGAGGACGACGTCGCAGCGCGATCCGGAACCGACGTGTACGGTGTGGCCCTGGACTGGAGCGGATCGTGGCGGCTGCAGGGGGAGTCCGCCGCCGTGGGCTCGCACGCTCGGGTGTCGGTCGGCGTCGATGATGACGTCACGACCGTCACGCTGCTGCCCGGTGAGGAGTTCCGCACCCCGGACAGCCTGGGCGTGCACGCGGCGTCGGCGATCGAGCTGCCCTCCCGGTGGCACGAGTTCCAGCAGGGACTGGCGCGCGAGCGCGGCCGCCGCACCCAGCCGATCGTCTACAACTCGTGGATGGCCACCACCTTCGACGTCGACATCGCGCAGCAGCTTGAACTGGCCCGACGGGCCGCGGCGATCGGTGTGGAGACGTTCGTGCTGGATGACGGATGGTTCCGCGGGCGCACGTCTGATCGCGCGGGGCTCGGGGGCTGGCAGCCCGATCCCGCGAAGTTTCCCCATGGCCTCGGCGAGCTGGCGGACGGTGTCGAGGCGCTCGGCATGAGGTTCGGGCTGTGGGTGGAGCCCGAGTGCGTGAATCCCGACTCCGATCTCTTCCGCGCCCATCCCGACTGGGTCTATCGCGCCGAGGGGCGTCCGCTGCTGACGATCCGCAACCAGTACGTGCTCGATCTCGGACGCGAGGAGGTCGTGCTGTGGGTGATGGCGACGCTGCGTGACCTGCTGTCGTCGGCGCCGATCGGCTATCTGAAGTGGGACATGAACCGGCCCGTGACCGACGGCGGGCGACCCGGCGATCCGCACGGGCGGCAGTGGAGCGTGCAGCACACGCGCAACTACTACCGCGTGATGGACATGCTGCGCGCGGAGTTCCCCGACCTCATCGTCGAGGCGTGCGCATCGGGTGGGGCTCGCATCGACAACGCGGTGCTGCAGCGTTCGGACGTGGTGTGGACCAGCGATCAGGTGGGTCCGCGCGATCGACTCGTGATCCAGCACGGCTTCCTCAGCGCGTACCCGTCGTGGACGATGAGCTCGTGGGTGGCGGAGGACGACGGCCACCGTGATCGTGAGGCGGCGTCGCTCGGCTACCGCTTCGCGGTGGCGATGTGCGGTGTCCTGGGCATCGGGCTGGATCTGTCGCGCACGTCCGACGCGGATCTGGAGGAGTGCCGACGCAGGGTCGAGGCCTATCGCGGGATCCGTGACGTGATTCTCGATGGTGACGTCCGCACGCATGGCACCCCACACCGCGGGCTCTACACCGTGGAGTACACGGCCGGAACTCGGAGCGTGTTGTTCGTGTTCGATCGCGACCGCGATCGTGTCCGGGATCGCGATGCGGCTCGCGTATTCCCGGCGGGGCTGTGTCCCCACACCCGGTATGCGGTGCAGGACGGCTTCGGCCATGCGACGGAGTTGCAGATCACCGCCGAGGAAGCCGCGGTTCGCGGAGTGCCCGTGGCGTTCTCGTGGGCTCCGGACGCCGACGTCCTGATTCTGGATGCGATCGAACGATGATCGTCCAGGCTTTGGTCACGAACGGCCGAAATTGCAGGGCACATCGCTCCACGACATCGGTGAAAGATCCAGGTCGATCAGCGGTTCGGCCATTCAGCCGGGTGGGGCGGCGCTCCTAGCGTATGAGCATGCAACCTGAGATCCGCATCGACCCCTACCGCACCGAGCCGCCCACGCACCTGCGCGCGTTGCTCGAGCGCGGCGAGGTGATCGCCTGGGAGGACGAGGTGGTGCTGCCCACCTACCTGCCCGACACCCCCTCGCAGCTGCCGATGTTCCTCGACCAGCGGGTCTATCAGGGCTCCTCCGGGCGCGTCTATCCGCTGCCGTTCATTGAGGGGGTGGCCCGTGACAGCGTCGATCGTGCGTGGCGCGTGGTGCACCTGGAGAACGCCTACCTGCACGTCACGGTCCTGCCGGAACTGGGTGGTCGCATCGCCACCGGATTCGACAAGACCACCGGGTACGACTTCCTCTATCGCAACGACGTCATCAAGCCGGCGCTGGTGGGGCTGGCCGGCCCGTGGATCAGCGGCGGCATCGAGTTCAACTGGCCGCAGCATCACCGCCCCGCCACGTTCCTTCCCATGCAGTGGTCGATCGAGGAGGGCGACGACGGGTCGCGCACCGTGTGGTGCTCCGATCACGACCCTTTCACGCGGATGGCCGAGGCGCATGGGATTCGGCTACAGCGCGACAGCACGGCGATCGAGATCGCCGTGAACCTGCACAATCGCACGGCCCTGAAGCAGACCTTCCTGTGGTGGGCGAACGCTGCGGTGCGCGTGCACGACGACTATCAGTCCTTCTTCCCGCAGGACGTGCACTACGTGGCCGACCACGCGCGGCGCGCGATCACCGCCTTCCCCGCCGCGGATCGGCCGTACTACGGCGTCGACTACCCGGCGCGGGGGCGCGAGTGCTCCGGCGGTGATCGCATCGACTGGTACCGCAACATCCCCGCGCCGACGTCGTACATGGTGGTCGACACAGCCGAGTCGTTCTTCGGCGGCTACGATCACGCCGCCGCGGCGGGCATCGTGCACTGGGCGGATCGTCGGATCTCCCCGGGCAAGAAGCAGTGGACGTGGGGGAACTCGCCGTTCGGGCACGCCTGGGATCGGCATCTCAGCGACGACGGCGGTCCTTATGTGGAGCTGATGGCCGGTGTGTTCACCGACAATCAGCCGGACTTCGCCTGGCTCATGCCGGGGGAGATCAAGCGCTTCTCGCAGTTCTGGTACCCGATCCCGGCGCTGGGCCCCGCGCACGCGGCGACGCCGCGGGGGGCGCTGCATGTGGAGGCGTCCGACGACGGTGTCGCCGTCGCATGTGCGGTGACCGCGCCGACGTCCGTGGTGTTGCGGCTGCTCGATGCCGGTGCGATCGTCGCCGAGGAGCACCGCGACCTGGTGCCCGGTGAGGTGCTGCGCGTCGCGGCGTCGGGATCGGATGTGCGGGTCCTCGCGCAGGACGATGCGGGCGAGATCATCGCTGAGTGGCGCCCCGCAACGGATCCTCTGGTCGAACCGTGGGTCGCCACCGCGCCGGCATCGGCAGAGGACATCGTCAGCGTCGACGAGCTGTACCTCACGGGGCTGCACCTGCAGCAGTATCGCCACCCCACACGTCGCCCGGAGACGTACTGGGACGAGGCGCTGCGGCGTGACCCGGGGGATGCCCGCACGAATCTCGCGCTCGCGGAGACGCTGTTGCGGCGCGGGTCGTATGCCGAAGCGCGCGATCACGCCGCGCGAGCCATCACTCGTCTCACCGCCCGCAACGAGCGGCTGCGCGACACCGAGCCCTACTACCTGATGGGGCTGATCTGCGAACGACTCCGCGACGACGATGCCGCGCTGGACTGGTTCGCTCGTGCCGGCTGGGATGGCTCCTGGGCAGCTGCAGCCGGGGTGCGCGCCGCGCGGATCGCACTGCGCCGCGGGGACCTGCGCGGTGCGCTGGCCGACGCGAACGCGCTCGCCGCAGCGCGTCCGGAGGATGTGGCGCTGACCGTGATCCGCGTGGTCGCTCTGCGGGGGCTCGGCGACGTGGAACGGGCTGACGTCGTCCTCGCCGATGCGCTGCGGGTCGAGCGCGGTGACGTGCTGCTGTCGTTCCTGGCCGAGGGCGCGGTGCCGGATGACGCCGGCCTGCGGCTGGACCTCGGGCTGGAGCTTCGCGACCTGGGACTCACCGAGGACGCGGTTCGCCTGCTGGAGGCTGCGGCGCTTGTGGAACCCACGAGCGCGGGAAACCCGGCGCCGATCGCCCGGTACGTCCTGGCCGCGGTGCTCGACGACCTCGGAGATGTCGCGGGTGCCGTCGCGGCACGACAGCTGGCTCGCGACACCGATTCGCGCTGGTGCTTCCCCGCGGGTCTCGAGGCGCACGACGCGCTGACCCGCGCGCTCGCGGTCGATCCGTCCGATGTGGTCGCGGGCGAGCTGCTCGGAATGCTGCTCTATGACGCGCAGCGCCGGAACGAGGCGGTGACGCTGTGGCGGGACGCGGCAGATCGGAGTGACGCCCCGCGTCTGCACCGCAATCTCGCTCTGGCACTGTTCGAGGTCGATCACGACGCCGCGGGAGCGTGGGCGCACTACGTCCGTGCGGTGGAGGCCGACCCTCGCGACGCACGTCTGCTGTTCGAGTGGGACCAACTCGCTGCCCGCCTCGGTCATTCCGTCGAGGAGCGGCTCGATCGACTGCGGTCCCGGGTCGACGTGGTGGAGACGCGTGACGACCTGACCGTCGAATACGCCCGCCTGCTCACGGCTGCCGGCGAAGCTGCCCAGGCGCTGGAGCTGCTGGAGCGTCATGAGTTCCAGCCCTGGGAGGGCGGCGAGGGCCGAACGCTCGCCGCGTGGGACGAGGCGCGGGCTGCTCTCGGATTCGGGCTTGCGGATCCGCCGGTGAACCTCGGCGAGGACCGCCCGTCGGCCACGGCACCGGTGGCCAAGCATGAGGATGGCAGCACCGACTACTTCGCCACGAGCCTGCCCGACGTGCTCCTGTTCACGTACGACCCGCGTGCGAAGTCCGCGTGACGCAGCTGCTGACCCTGCGTCGTGGGGATCTCGTGGCGGTCGTTGCTCCGGATCTGGGTGGTCGGGTGCTTTCCTTCACGCGGGCTGGCGACGAAGTGCTGTGGCGGAACACGGATCTGCTCGATGCCGACCTGCAGCCCCGCGAGGCGGTCCGACGGGGAACCATCGGGTTCGGCGAGTGGCTGAACTGGGGCGGAGACAAGTCCTGGGTCGCCCCGCAGGGGTGGGACTCACCGGATCTCTGGCCCGGCCCACCGGATCCGACCTTCGATGGCGGAGTCTTCTCGGTCCACGACCTCGATCTCGACTCCGTCGGTCTGGTGAGCGCCGACGATCCCGCCACGGGCGTGCGGATGCGCCGGGACATCGCCGTGACGGCCGACGGAATGACCGTGCGAACCACGCTCACCAACGTCGGTGAGGTCTCGCGCACCTGGGCGGCGTGGGAGGTGGTGCAGTTGCCGATCGAGGCCGAGGACCTCCGTTCCGGGTCAGTGCTCGTGCGGACGTCTCGCGCGGCGTCGCCCCACGTGCTGCACCGGTTGGTGGGCGATCTGCCCGTCGCGATCCGGGACGGCGTCACCGAGGTGCAGCTGACGGACGCGGTCGGCAAGCTCGGGTTCCCGGACTACGACGGGTGGATCGAGTATCGCCGTGCCTCGGGCGTGGGCCTCCGACTTTCGAGCGCCGTCGCCCGTGGACCTCATCCCGACGACAGCCCGGCACAGCTGTGGGTGCAGACGCCGCAGCCGCAGCCGATCGCCGAGCTGGACGGCTTCCGTGCCACTGCGGCGCTGCTGGAACTCGAGCTGGTGAGCCGACTGGCGACCCTCGCCCCCGGGGAGAGCGTCGACCTCCCGGTCCGCTGGACCCTGCTCTGACTCAGCCGCGCCGAAGGCGGAGCCGCGGGAACCAGCAGTTCACGCTGTCGCGGTAGCGGCGGAAGGGCTCACCGAAACGTTGTTCCAGGTCGGCCTCCTCGCCTGGGCGCACCAGCCAATTCCAGATCAGCGCTCCGGCCAGCGCGTAGAGCACCACGAGCCAGGATCCGAGGATGAGCCCGGACGCCACGCCCTGACCGATCCCCGCCACCGCCATGGGATTGCGGACCACGCGGTAGGGCCCGACGATCACCAGGTCGCGAGCGGCCGCCGCAGGCAGCGGTGTTCCCTCGCCGAGCGACGCCATCACCGCGGCGGACCACAGCCCGATCGGAGCCGCGGCGACGAACAGGATCACGCCGACGACGTGCACCCAGCCGGGAACAGGGATCGCCAGCTGCCAGCGCTCCTCGATGAATCGGATCCCCAGCGGCACCAGCCACAGCAGCACGGCCCAGAACACCATGATCTGCGCCGCCGTGTTGAGGAGATGATGTCGCGCACCCGTGCCGCGTGCCGGACGGATGCGGAAGGGACCCTGGAAGATCCACTCGGCGGGCACGCGGTTCAGCAGCAGCACGACCCCAGCGGCCACGGATCCCACACTGGCGGCCACCATGAGCAGAGCGCCCCATCCCGCCTGCGTGGTGACGGTGGCATACAGGGCCATGCCCGCCGTGATCAGCACGGTCCACGGCGCAATGATCCGGGCGCTCCAGCGCGGACCGAACGCCGCGAGCAGCGATCCGCCGACGAACAGCGGGATGTCCACGACGGCGATGAGCGCGGCGTCGAGATCACCGAGCGTCGCCGTGCGGATCGGCGGAATCGTGAACACAGTGATCCACCACAGCGCGCCCGCCAGCGCCTGCACGCCGAAGTAGACGCGCGCCCACCGCGCGTCGATCGTCGACACGTCGAAGCGGCGGGCGCTCATCTCTCAGAGACCGAACTGAGTGCGCCAATAGCGGAGGAAGGCCGCCCCTGCCTCATCGTGGATGAGGTCGCCCTCCACGATCACCCGATAGGGCTTGTCCAGCACACCGTCCGAGGGGCGCACGTCGACGTGGGCGACATCGAATCCGTCGGCGTGCAGCTGATCGGCCATCTTGTAGTCGGAGCGCGAATCGCCCACCGATCGCCACGTACGCGGCAGCGGTCCGCGCGCGACGAAGTGCTCCAGGGCACGGACGGCGCCCCGGTCCTTGTCCAGCAGCACCGATTCGATGTCGGTGGAGATCACGGTGGGATCCACGCGGAACGGCACGGTGCCCGCGGCGTCGGGCTGCTCTCGATCGCCGTACCGCAGCCCCAGCCCGCGTCCGGTCAGCAGCGCGTAGGCGTCGTCCTGGAACGCGGACTGCGCGGCGTAGTAGGTGGGGGAGTCGACGTCGGTGCGCTGCTCCACGGAGATCATCGCGCGCTTCGTCTCGTCGAAGAACATCGTGTCTCCGTACGTTCCCTCGGCGAGCGCGCGGATGGCGGCGATGTCGTCGGGGTGGAAGGCGACCGACTCGTCGACGGTGATCTCGCCGAGCCCGTTCGCATCAATCGGTGCCCACACCGCGCCCTTCTCGAACACGCCGAACATGCGGGCACCGGGCGCACGCAGCGCATCGGCCAACCCGTGCGCCATCAGTGGCGTCACCACCTGCTCGTCGATGAAGGCGTCAGAGCGCCCGGTGACGAAGGCGATGGGAACGCCGGCCGCGGTCAGCGCGATGAGGTCGTCGATGATCGTGGGGATGGCGATGGTGCGACTCACGGGCGAGGCGATGGGCCCGTCTACGTCGAGCAGGAGTCCAAGATCGGGTGCGTCACTCACGCTCCCACCCTAGGGCTTCGCCTGGTGCGTCCCGCGGCGGCCCTACGCTGTGGGAAGGAGCGTGGCGGCGGTGCGGAGGCAGTCGGGTACGCGATAGCCGACCGACCGACGGGAAGCGCGAGCATCACCGCGACACGTTTGACTCGCCAATTTCGCCACGACCAATGCGTCGACAGCGACGGGCTGCCTTCTTGCTGTCGTTCTCCATCTCGCCGGGGGGCATGTTGCGACGGGTGATGCGAAAGACTGGATGGCTGAAGCGTCACTTGCGCTACGTTTCCTTCGTGGCAGTACTTGGTTGGCTATGCACGCTGGTGTTTCTCTTGTGTATCCTCATTGGGTGGCCCATTAGCTTACGGGGCTGAATCGTATGTTGGCTTCTGGCCTTGGATTGAACCGCTTCGAAGTGATGGGCACCGACAGCCGTCAGGCTCCTGTAAACTGACAGGATGGCACCTTCGTCTCTTGCCTTCTTTAGCCCGTACGGCCGCATTGGGTCAACCGTGAATGTCGTGGTGAGCGGTGGGAGTGCGCTGTTTCTGACGATCTGGGGAATTACGCACGGGGCGCCGCAGTTCTTCTTGGTTGCCGCGGTTTTCGCTGGAATGTGTGTATTCGGCTTTGTTCCCGTTATGCGGAAAGCTTACGCGGCGAAGCGTGCCACGCCGGCCGCGAACGTCGATATGCCACCCCAGGATGATGATGCAACTCAGGACCATTGAATTAACCTGCCCCTCCGCCCTTCATCACTGATCTGATAGTGCGCGAATAGCAGGGTCAGTAGTCGGCGGAGGTTCCGGCAGGGGAGTGGAAATCTGGCCTCAGCGTGGTGAAAGCGATGAGATATCGAGCAATTACGTCGGCTACCTGTTGTTCCAGATTCCGCTCTTTATTGGTTCATCGCGTTTGAGGGTGTAGGTGGGGTCTGAATCCTCCGGTTTCGAGCAGCGATCGGGTGATGTAGTTGGTGAGGTTGCGGAAGCCGAGCGCGGAGCCGCGGAGGTGCTCAAGTCTGCCGTTG
>NZ_JBJDRI010000062.1:0-14568 GCF_044987425.1 Microbacterium sp. ZW T5_56
CGGTGCCGTCAGCATCGCGAACCTCAACCGTGGCAGCCGGCGTACCGGTACCCACTGCGGTGGTCTCGGTGGTCGACGTCACAACCGGAGCCGTCGGAGCAACAACACAGTCAGCCGTGGTGAACGGCGTCTCGGTGCTGTCCACACCATCGACGACCTGCACAGCGGTGTAGTCCGTACCGCAGACGAGACCGTCAACGGTCCACGTGCCATCCGGACCAACCGTCGCCGTACCGACAACGGTGCCGTCAGCGTCACGAACCTCAACCGTCGCGGCCGGCGTACCCGTGCCGTCTGCGGTCGTCTCGGTGGTCTCCGTCACGACCGGAGCGGCCGGGGCGACGACGATGTTCTTGTCGACGCTGGAGTACTGCGAGACGTAGCCGTTGGCGTCCACCGTCTGTACGCGGAGGTAACCCGACGTGTGCGCGGTGTCGACCGTGACCTTCTGGCCCGCGGTGACGTTGTCGACCGATCCGAGGTACTCCTCAGCGTGGTCGTCTGCCGTCCAGTACACGTGCAGCGTCACCGGACCGACGGCGGCGTTGTTGCCCGCCTCAGGTGCCGGCTGAGTCGCCGTGAAGGTCGCCGTGGAGCCGTTGTAGATGACGCTCTCGGCGCGGAAGGTCTGCACGCGGTTGTTGGCGAGTGCCCCGTTGTTCCACACGAACCAGTAACCGAGGTTCTCGGTCTCCGGGTCGAAGCTGCCACGCGTGTTCGGACCGAACGTGTTACCCGTGATCAGGGTCTTGCCGATCGCGTTGTCCGTGATCGGTGCCTCGGTCGGGATGTTCGGGTTGCCGCCGAAGCCGTCGATGTGGTTGTTCAGCACGCTCCAGCCGACGGTGGCGTCGGGGGTCGCAGCACCCGCGAAGCCCCACACGTACACGGCCCAGTGGTTGGCCATGTTCGCCGGAAGATCGACGTTGTCGCCGCGCTCCAGGTGCTGGATCAGCTCGTTGTTACGCACCACGTTGTTGGTACCGGGAGCGATCAGCGCGATGGCCGACTTGCTGATGTCCGCGTGGAAGTCATGGATCTTGTTGTTCTCGATCACGACGTTCTCGGCATTGGCGCCCTGAACGCGGATGCCGTCATCCGACCACGGCGTGTCGAAGAAGTTGTTCGAGACCGTGACATCCGTCATCACGGATGCCCCGGAGAGGCCGAGGCTCAGCGCACCGCCGTTCGGCTCGCGCACCTCGGTGAACGTGTTCCCGTCGAACAGCGCGTCCGTGACGGTGCCGTTCATGAGGATGCCACGCGTGAAGGACGAGGTGTTGTTGGTGTATGCCAGACCGGTCCACGTGCCGCTGTTCGCACCGATGATGCGAGAGAGCGGCTGCAGACGCGAGATGCCCGTGAAGGTGTTGCCATCGAACACGGTGTCCGTGAACGACGACGTGTTGCCGGCGCCACCCTCGAACATCACGACGTTGCGCTCCGGGCCTGTGCCCTGCGTCATCGTGTTGTTGTTGAAGGTCAGGCCCGTGGTGGTGACCGCCGGGTTGATGTAGAAGGTCGGTGTGGTGAAGGCCTCGGCCGCAGCCCCGAAGTCGCTGTTGGTGATCGAAAGACCATTGACCACAGCACCATCTTCGATATCGATGTGTCCGTAGGAGGACTCGACGCCGCGGCTCGTGATGTTGTCGATCGTGATGTTCGTCACGGTGGTGGGGGTAGCCTGCGATCCGTCGATCAGGATCGAAGACCACCACTGGCTCTCGAACGTGCTGTTGGTGATCGAGACGTCGGTCGCGCCGTTCAGCAGCGCGACGCCGACCTCGGCGATCGGGCTGTCCGAATCGGAGAAGCTGATGTTGTCGACGGACACGTTGGTGCCGTCGATGGCTAGACCAGCAGCACCGGACTTCAGCTTGTCCAGGTTGGAGAGCGTGACGTTGTCCGAGTGGACGTAGATGCCGGCGAAATCGGCGTCCGTGGTGGTGTCGATGCCATCCAGGTTGGTGAAGTCGATGGTAACGGGGATGTCCGCATCGATGAGATAGCGAGCGCCCAGCGCGCCGGCGAGCTCATTTCCCGTGCCGATGGGCTGGTCCCACATCTTGCAGACGGTGCCGGGGTGCATGATCGGACCGGTTCCGGCGAGGGCCGCATCGAACTCGATCTTCACGCCATCCGGGTTGGTCGAGGCGTTCGCTGCAGCGAGAGCCGCACCGAAAGACCCCGGGTCCTGACAGTTGGTGAGGTTCGTGACCGTGATCACGTCTTCTGCGGCACTCGCCGCGGTGACGGGAAGGACGACACCGGCGATGACAGTGGCGAATCCAGCAGCGGCCGCACCAGTCCGCTTCAGAATCGTGCGGCGCCCCCGCGCTCGCTCTCGTTTCGGGACCTGGTGGCTCACTTGCGCTTCCTTTCGATGCGCGCGTCGCCAACGATCCGCTTCACGCGCACGCGCACGAAGCAAGTGAGGTTTCAGAGCCCTGGACCGACAACTGTCGCAGGGTGAGGTGCGGGGACGCGCTGGGGTAATTCGAGTTGTCTCACTTGAATCTTGCAGAGTCTCGGATCACTGCGTGTACTGACCACACTCGAATGACCCCAATATTGGGGTCATACACATCACCAGGGATGCGGCTTGTAGTCCTTCAGAAACACGCCGTACAGGTCCTCGCCCGCGACCCCGCGTACGACCGGGTCGTACACGCGAGCGGCACCGTCTACGAGGTCCAGCGGAGCGTGGAAGCCCTCCTCCGCGAGGCGAACCTTCGTGTAGTGCGGACGCTCGTCCGTGATCCAGCCGGTGTCCACTGCGGTCATGAGAATCCCGTCCGACTCGAACATCTCCCCCGCCGATGTGCGGGTCAGCATGTTCAGCGCCGCCTTCGCCATGTTGGTGTGCGGGTGGCCGGGGCCCTTGTAGCGGCGGGCGAACTGTCCTTCCATCGCCGACACGTTCACCACATACGAGCGCCCGGCCGCCGCCATCGCGGGGCGGAGTCGGTTGATGAGGATGAAGGGCGCGGTGGTGTTGCACAGCTGCACCTCGAGCATCTCCAGCGGGTCCACGTCGCCGATGTTCTGCACCCAGGTGTTCACGCGCTCCTGGTCGGGCACGAGCCCGCCGGCGTCGATCGCCGTGCCGTCGTGGTGCTTGGCGAGTGACGAGGAGCCGGGTGCCATGGCGAGTCGCGCGAGCTCGTCGGCGGTGATCGCCGGGGCGCCGACGCCCACCGTTCCCGCGAGCGAGGCCACCGACAGCAGCGGGTGCTCGGCGACCGAGGCCTGCAGCGCGTGCGGATGCAGGTCGTTGGTGTGCCCGAAGGTCTCCATCTCCGGCAGCGGGCCATCGGGCAGCGGCTGCAGTTCGGCATCGGCGAGGAGCGAGTAGGCACCAGGCGAGCGACGCACCGTCTGGGCGGCGTTGTTGATCAGGATGTCCAGGTTCCCCTGCGCCGCCACGGAGTCTGCCAGCCCCATCACCTGCGCGGGGTCGCGCAGGTCGATACCCACGACGCGGAGACGGTGCAGCCAGTCGGCGGAGTCCTCCAGCGCGGAGAACCGACGCACGGCATCGCGCGGGAAGCGGGTGGTGATGGTCAGGTGGGCACCGTCACGCAGCAGGCGGAGGGCGATGTGCATGCCGATCTTGGCGCGCCCGCCCGTGAGAAGCGCACGCTTGCCGGCGAGGTCGGCGCGCGCATCACGGCGACTGTGGTTGAACTCCGCGCACTCCGGGCACAGCTGGTGATAGAACGCGTCGACCCGCGTGTAGGGCTGCTTGCAGATGTAGCAGTTGCGGGGCTTACGCAGCTCGCCCGCGGAGGGAGACGCGGTGCGCGTGGAGATGTCCACGCCGCGCGTCTCATCGTCGATGCGATCCGGCGAGCCGGTTGCCGTGGCCGCGACGACCGAGCGGTCGGCCTCCGCGATGGACTCGCGGATCTCCTTGCGGCGGGCGCGCTTGTGAGCCCGGAACATTCCGGCGGTGGCACGGCGGACGCGGATGAAGTCGGGGTGCGTCGGGTCGAGCTCGGTGGTCTGCGCGAGCACGCGTAGCGCGATCTCGAGCTCTTCGGGGTCGAGGGCCGGCTCGAGGGCGCGCTCAGACGCGGCGGAATCAGGGGTGGACACCTGTCGATTCTAGGCGGGGTGCCTGAACGAACGGCCGTCACGCCGACGCCAAGAATATGCACAACGCACACTTGCATGAACGCTGCATGAACATCATCGGGCGATCCTCGGAAATCGCCTCGGGGGCCTCCAGAGGAGGAGAACACTTGCCGACGTGACTGCCGAATTACTGATCCTGATCCTCGTGATCATCACCGCCGTGGGCTTCGACTTCACCAACGGCTTCCACGACACGGGTAACGCGATGGCGACCTCCATCGCGACCGGAGCGCTGAAGCCCAAGGTGGCCGTGGCGCTGTCCGCCGTCCTCAATCTGGTGGGCGCGTTCCTGTCCGTGGAGGTGGCAGCCACCATCACCAAGGACGTGCTGACGATCCAGACGCCGGAGGGTTCACTGGTGCCCGGGCTGTCGGCCGAGACGGCGATGATCATCATCTTCTCCGGTCTCGTCGGCGGCATCCTCTGGAACCTGCTGACCTGGCTGCTCGGCCTGCCATCGAGCTCCTCGCACGCCCTCTTCGGCGGTCTGATCGGTGCGGGAATCGCGGGTGCGGCCACGGTGAACTGGGCGGGCATCCTCGGCAAGATCATCATCCCGGCGTTCCTGTCGCCGGTCATCGCGTGTGCCGTCGCCGCGGTGGGAACTTGGCTGATTTACGCGATCACCTCCCGCGTGCACGCCAAGCACCGCGAGGTGGGCTTCCGCTGGGGCCAGATCGGCACCGCATCGCTCGTCTCGCTGGCGCACGGCACCGGCGACGCACAGAAGACGATGGGCGTCATCGCCCTCGCCCTCATCGCGCACGGCGCACTCACGACCGAGCAGATCCACACCGAGGGTCTGCCGATCTGGATCATCTTCGTCTGCGGCATCGCGATCGCCCTCGGAACCTACATGGGCGGCTGGCGCATCATCCGCACGCTCGGCAAGGGTCTCGTGGAGATCGACTCCCCGCAGGGCATGGCCGCCGAGGCGGCGTCCGCCTCGATCATCCTGACCTCGTCCGCGATGGGCATGGCGCTGTCGACCACGCACGTCGCCACCGGCTCCATCCTCGGATCCGGCGTCGGCAAGCCCGGCGCGACCGTGCGCTGGGGCGTCGCGGGTCGGATGGCCACCGCGTGGCTCATCACGATGCCCGCCGCCGCCATCGTCGGCGCGATTTGCTACTTCATCGCCGCGGGCATCGGCGGACTTCCGGGCGCCCTCGTGGTGTTCGCTCTGCTGCTGGTCGGTGCCGGCGCCATGTTCGTGCGCAGCCGCCGCCAGAAGGTGGACCACAACAACGTCAACGCAGAGTGGGACGGCAAGGTCGTTCCCGACGTCGCTCCCGCGGCCCACTGACCCGCATTCGAAAGAGAGACGACATGAACATCGACATCGCTGAGATGGGTATGGCCGCGCTGCGCGTGCTGGCGCTGGGTCTGGTCTTCGGTGCGGGCCTTCCCGCGCTGTTCGCCGTCGGGATGCGGCTGCAGTCCGCCGGCAGCCGCGAGGTGAACGATGAAGCACCCGGTGCCCGCCGCCCGTCGCTGCTCGTGAGCGGCTACGCGATCTTCGCGATCGTGGTGCTGGTGGCGCTGGCCGCGGTGCTGTGGATCACGCGGCTGAGCATCTATCACTACTTCGGCATCTCCCTCTTCGGAGCGGGCCAGTGAGCACCGGCCTGCTGTCGCAGGTGCTCGGCTGGCTGCGCGCCGGCTACCCGGAGGGCGTTCCCCCAAAGGACTACACGCCGCTGCTGGCACTGCTGCGTCGGACGCTGTCGAACGAGGAGTTCGCCGAGGTCCTCGTGGCCCTGGAGCGGGTGGACCAGGATCCGGTGCGCCTGTCTCACATCCGTGAGGCCATCACCCGCGTCACGCGCGAGGAGGCAGCGGAGGACGACGTGCGTACGGTCGCGGCGCGTCTCGCCGCTGCCGGTTGGCCGCTCAGCAACGGCGCAATGCGCGAGGCCGCTGCCGCTGCCGCTGCCGCAGCCGCGTCCGACGCCGAGCCGGAGGAGAGCGTCCTCGCGCAGGTGCTGCGCTGGCTGAGCGCGGGCTACCCGCAGGGTGTGCCGCCGGTGGATCGCATCCCGGTGCTCGCGCTGCTGCGTCCGCGACTGACCGATGCGGAGATCCAGATGGTGTGCGACGTGCTGATCGCCCAGGCGGACCCGGGGGAGCAGCTGTCGACGGTGGACGCGCAGGTGCTGCTGTCGAAGTCTCTCAACGAGCTGCCCTCGGACGAGGACATCGAACGCGTGCGCACCCGGCTCGACGCCGTGGGCTGGTCCCTGGTCTGAGACCGGAAGTGAAGAGCGCCGACCCGTCGTCGATGGGTCGGCGCTCTTCATTCCGTTCAGGCTGCGATGCCCCGCAACAGCATGCTGACCGTTGCGTCCACGCGCTCGGCGCTCACCGGAGTGCCCAGCAGCGCGGCATAGCTCGCCAGCGCGACGAACTGGTCGGCGACGACAGCGGCATCCACGCCAGGACGCAGGTGCCCGGATTCCTGCGCCAGCGTCAGTCGGCGATCAACCCACGCCCGGATGGGGGCAGCCAGGCGCGCATTGAGGCGGAGCCCCAGATCGGCATCTGTCGCGGTGACCACGATCAGCGCGCGGGCGAGTTCCGTACTGGCCGCATCAGCCTGCTGCGAGTACATGGTGGCGAACCAGGCGTGCAGGTCGGCCGCGAGATCGTCCGTCATCGGCACGGCCACCTCCATGCCGGGGATCTCGCCCTCCAACAGCGCCTCACCGAGGATCGCGGCCTTCGACGGCCACCAGCGGTAGATGGTCTGCTTCGCGACCTCGGCCTCCTGCGCCAGGCCCTCGATGGTCACCGCGGCATATCCCTCGGCCGCGAGCGCGCGGCGCATCGCGGCCAGAACAGCCTGACGGGCTTTTTCACTGCGAGGACGAGGCACTTGCCCAGACTACCGGGCGTACTCTTGAATAAGTAGACGCACCGTTGCGTTATCGCTCTCGAGCAAGGAGACATCATGGCACTGACCGCACACTCCACCATCGGGGATTGGCTGGACGACTCCGTCGGCGGCCCCCTCGTCCGCGCACTGTTCGAGCAGAGCGGCACGGATGTCACCCAGCTCACTCCGGTGCTGTCGCTCCCGCTGCAGCAGCTGGTCGCGATGAGTCAGGGCGCGATGCCGCAGTCGGTCGTCGATGATCTGGTGCGCGCCGCCAACGATGGCGAGCTTCCCCAGGAGACCGCGGCCGCGGGTCCGCAGTTCACGCCGGGTCGCTTCGCCGGCAAGACCGTGATCGTCACGGGTGCGGCATCGGGCATCGGCCGGGCAACGGCGGAGCGCATCGCGCGCGAGGGTGGACGGGTGATCGCGTCCGACATCGCCGCCGACAAGCTCGACGCGCTGAAGTCCGACCTCGCCGACGCGGACATCGTCACCGTCGCGGGCGACCTCACGAAGCAGGACGCGATCGACGCCGTGATCGCCGCAGCGGGCGAGCGGATCGACGCGCTCGCCAACATCGCCGGCATCAACGACGACTTCTCCCCCGCGGGCGAGACCAGCGACGCCGTCTGGGACCGCGTGATCGCCATCAACCTCACCGCGCCGTTCAAGCTGATGCGCGCCGTGCTGCCGATCATGGCGGCCGCAGGACACGGCGCCGTCCTCAACGTCTCCAGCGAAGCGGGGCTGCGCGGCAACGCCTCCGGAAACGCCTACACCGCCAGCAAGCACGGCATCATCGGCGTCACGAAGTCCGCCGCGTTCATGTACGGCCCGCAGGGGATCCGCGTGAACTCCGTCGCCCCGGGCGGCGTCGCCACCGGCATCCCGATGCCTCCGAACATGTCGGAGTACGGTTCGGGCCGCCTCACCCCGTTCCAGCAGGCGATCCCCACCATCGCCACGGCCGAGCAGCTTGCCGCATCGATCACGTTCCTCCTCAGCGACGACGGCGTGAACATCAACGGCGCCATCCTCGCCTCCGACGGTGGCTGGTCCGTCCAGTAACCCCCCACGCCCCGCCCCCGGTTCCTGAGCACCCTTCGTCTCGCTCAGGAACCGGGGGCGACTCCGCCTCAGGCGCCGGCCAGCCGCCGCTTCGTGTACGCCGTCGCGACGTGGGTGTGCGGGTCCTCGGGCCATGGATGCTTCGGGTACCGCCCGCGCATCTCCGCGCGCACCTGCGCGTACGGTCCGGCCCAGAACGACGCCAGGTCCGCCGTCACCGCCACCGGACGCCCGGCCGGAGACAGCAGGTGAAACAGCACCGGCACCCGCCCGTCCACGACGCGCGGCGTCTGCGTCAACCCGAACATCTCCTGCAGCTTCACCGACGCCACCGGCTGCCCCGCCGCATCCTCGGTCGACGGGTATGTGAGGCGAACGGTTGACCCGGATGGCACGCCGATGCGCTCGGGCACCAGCTCGTCAAGCCGCGCCGCCTCCGGCCACGGCAGCAGCCGCCGGAGCGCCGGAAGCACATCCACGCGCGATGCCGATGCTCCGGCTGCGAGCGCGGTGATCTCGGGCCCGAGCCAGTCCCGCACCGTCGCCGCGAGCGCAGCGTCCGACACGTCAGGCCACGGTGCCCCGAGTTCCCGATGCAGCAGCGCCAGCCGCCCCCGGAACGAGACCGCGGCATCCGACCAGCTCAACGTCGCAAGCCCGTCCCGCTCCAGCGCCCGAAGCACCGCGGCGCGGGTGTCGTCGTCGGCACGCGCCTTCATCGGCGTGCTCGACAGCACGATGTCGCCGAGTCGCTTGTCGCGGCGCACCGCGATCCGCCCGTCCACGAAGCTCGCTTCGGTGCGATCCGTGAGCAGCGCGGCACCGGCGACCGCCGCGACCGCTTCATCGATCGCCGCGGCCGAGCGGATCACGGCTCCGGTCCCCGCTGCCGTTCTGCCCTGCGCTCGGCCAACCTCCGCGACAGCAAGCCAGGGCGCGGAGGCCAGCGCACCGCTCACTCCCGCGCGCGTTCCCGACGCGAGCTGAAACACCGCGGCTCCATCCGCGTCACCCACGCGTCGAGCGATGCGTTCCGGATACGCGAGCGCCACGACCGTCCCCACCGCGACGTCGAGCGAGATCGAAGAAGCCTTCGCGCCCGGATCCCCCTCGATCAACCCGCGGAATCGACGCGTCTCCCGCTGCCATTCCCGCGTGCGCGGATGCCGTCCGTCGCGCAGCGCCCGCAGCGCAACCGACAGGTCCGCATCCTCCACACGGATCTCCCCCGCGACGAGAGCGATGATCTCCGCGGCGCTCTGCGCCCCGACCAGATCCACCCCGTCAAAGAGCGCTCGTGCCAGTCGCGGATCGGCGGGGACGCGCGCGAGACGCTCGCCGCGAGCGGTCGCTCGTCCGTCGGCAGCGGTCGCCCCGAGCGATTCCAGCGTGCGCTGCGCATCCGCCGCCGCGCCCGTCGGCAGCGGATCGGGCAGTCGCAGCCCCCGACCCCCGGGCGATCCCCAGCACGCCAACAGCAGGCAGGCCTCGGTGAGATCGCTGGTCAGGATCTCCGGTGTAGGGAACGCGGGCGCGGCAGCGTAGGTACGCTCATTCACGCAGCGGATCACCGTTCCTGGCCCGAGTCGCGCCGCACGTCCGGCACGCTGCACCGCGGCGGCGCGCGACGTGGGCACCGTGACGAGTCCGGTCATGCCGCGAGCGGCATCGCGCCGAGGAACACGCGACAGGCAGGTGTCCACCACCACGGTCACGCCGGGAACGGTGAGCGAGGATTCCGCGATCGACGTCGCCACGATGATGCGTGGCCGGTCACCCGGCGCACGCCCCGCCACGGCACGATCCTGTTCCAACGCGCTCACCTGCGCGTGCAGCTGGAGCACCTCGGCCCCCGGGGCAAGCGCCGCCGCTTCTCGCGCGATGGCGCCCACCTCGCGCGCGCCGGGAGCGAACACCAGCACGTCCGCCGAGGGATTCCGCGACAGCGCACGGGAGTGCTCCGCCACCACGGTCGTCGCCACGTGATGCAGGAACGCGGGCGTGACACCGCGCTGATCCAGCCGATCCGCTCGTGCGGGTGCCCACCGCTCCTCGAGCGGGTACGCGACCGCCGGGTGCGAGACCACCGGTGCGGGAGAGTCGCCACCCAGCAGCGCGGCAAAGCGGTCCGCGTCGAGCGTCGCCGACATCGCGACGAGCACGAGATCCTCCCGCAGCTCGCGCACCTCGCCGAGGAGTCCGATGAGCAGGTCAGTATCGAGGGCACGCTCGTGCACCTCGTCGAGAATGACGGCGTCGACGCCGTCGACTTCGGGATCGGCGAGCAGTCGTCGCAGCAGGATTCCCGGCGTCACCATCTCGATCCGCGTCGCGGCACCGACATGACGCTCGCCACGCACAGAGAACCCGACGTGATCGCCGAGGCCGGTGCCGTCCAGGAACGCCAGCCGACGAGCCGCGGAACGCGCAGCGACGCGACGCGGCTGCGTCACGATGACGCGGCCCGACACGCGGTTCGCCACCAGCGGCGGCACGAGCGTCGTCTTCCCGGATCCCGGCGCAGCGGAGACGACCACGGCTCGCGAGTCGTCGAGCGCGGTGGACAGCTCCGCCGCCGCGGCGGCGAACGCGAGTCCCGCACCGATCTTGGAGATGTCGAACGCCCGCATCCCCTCATCCTCCCAGCACGACGGGGGCCAGGTTCCGGGATCGGACGCCGTTCCTGCCGCAGACACCCGTCACGTGCGATCCTGATCCCACCACAGCGAGCACGACACGACAGCGAGGCGGCTCCCATGCAGTATCTGTTCGGCAATCTCGTGGCGGTCGTCATGACCATCGTGATCGCCGCCGTGGTCGGCGCGCTTCTTCGTCGCGTTCTGGACGGTCAGCCGGCTCGCTGGCGGAGCTTCGTCGTCGCGCTGATCGC
The DNA here is from genome assembly GCF_044987425.1 of Microbacterium sp. ZW T5_56. Taxonomy (NCBI): domain Bacteria; kingdom Bacillati; phylum Actinomycetota; class Actinomycetes; order Micrococcales; family Microbacteriaceae; genus Microbacterium; species Microbacterium sp. ZW T5_56. The sequence continues at coordinate 10,974 of NZ_JBJDRI010000062.1, forward strand.
CATGCTCGTGGTCGCGGGGGTTGCGGAGCCGGTCGCCGTTCAGCTCGGCGTCACCGCGAGCGCGACACCCACCACACAGGCCGTGCTGTGGTGGCTGTTCATCATGCTCCTGGTCGTGCTGGGCATCGGTGTCGGCGCGCTGGGCGTGCTGGTCATGGGCGAGGCGCTCCTGCCGACCGGACGCTACGGCACGTTCGCCGATATCGCGCGCTCGCTGGCGGGTGGCGCGCGGCGATCGGTGCGCTACCTCTCTCTCCTCCGCGTGACTGCGGCCAGTCGCCTCTGGCGCTCCGCGCGAAACGGCCCAGACTCTCCCGAGTTCGCGGCCGCGATCACGCGCACCCTGAGCGATGCCGGGCCGACCTTCGTGAAGATCGGGCAGGTGCTCTCCACGCGTCCCGAGCTGGTCTCGCCTGCCCTCGCCGAGAGCCTGGCCACCCTGCAGTCCGATGCGCCCGCCCTCCCCGCCGATGTCGTCGAAGCGGAGCTGACCCGCTCGTGGGATCGTGCACCTGGCACGGTGCTTGCCGAGCTGGATCGCACGCCGTTCGCGGCTGCCTCCCTGGCACAGGTCCACACCGGCCGGATGCCAGACGGCACGGAGGTGGTGGTGAAGGTTCGACGCCCGGGCGCCGTGCAGCAGGTGACCGTCGATACCTCCATCCTTCGTCGCTTCGCGGTGAGTGCCGAGCAGCGTTTCGGGTGGGCGCGTGACGTCGGTGCCATCGCTCTCGCGGAAGGCCTCGGCCGTTCGCTCCTCGGCGAGCTGGACTATCGCTCGGAGGCTCGGAACGCGCGGGCGTGCGCCGCCGGTCTCGCCGACGACCCACTGATCACGGCGCCCACGGTGATCGCCGACCTCACGCGCGAGAACGTGCTGGTGATGCAGCGGCTGCCTGGCACGAAGCTCGCGGATGCGGCCGCCACGCTGACCGATGAGCGCCGCGCCGAACTCGCCGATGCGCTGCTGTCACGGGTGGCGACGAGCATTTTCGTCGACGGTGTGTTCCACGCCGATCTGCACCCCGGAAACCTGCTGCTGCTCGACGACGGTCGCATCGGCATGCTCGATTTCGGAGCCATCGGCGTGATCGATCCCGAGACGCGACGCCAGCTCTCACTCCTGCTGCTCGCGCTGCTCACCGGTGACGACCTCGCGGCGGCGACCGCGCTCACCCTCGCCTTCGATCTCGGCAGCCGCCAGCAGCGCGGCTCAGCCGACGCGATGCGGCGCGAGCTCGGTCGCCTGATGACGCTGCACCTCGCGGGCTCTCCCGACTTCACTGCTCTCGTCGCCGACCTGGTGCGATTCCTCTCGCGCCACGGCGTGGTCGTCCCGGGTGATGTTGCCGGCGCCTTCCGTACGCTCGCTTCGCTCCAGGGCACCCTCCACGCCCTCGTTCCGGGATTCGACGAGATCGCCGCGATGCGCTCCATCCTGCCGACCCTCATCCACCGCTCGCTGGATCCGATGCTGCTGGCCCAGCACGGGGCGATCGAAGCGGCGCTCGCGCTGTCGATCGCCCGCCGCCTGCCGGAGCGCATCGAGCGCGTCTCCGACGACCTCGCCAGCGGCCGTCTCGTCGTGCGCACCCGCGCGTTCGCCGACTCCGATGACCGCCACTTCGCGGCCTCCCTCGTGACCGATGCCGTGTCGGGAGTCCTGGCTGCGGTGCTGATCGGTGTGGGTGCGGGGCTGTTCACCGTGGCCGATGGCCCCCAGATCGGGCCCGGCATCGGTCTGCTTCCGCTCGTCGGCGCCGTCGTCGGGACAGCCGGCACGGCGCTGGCCTTCCGACTCCTCGTGCGCCTCTTCCGCCGCCGCTCCTGAGCGCCCGGTTCCTGAGCGCACTTCGTCGCGCGCATCGGGGACACCCACCCGCCCGCGGTATCCTGGAAGGCCGTGCGGTGCACTCGGTGCCGCACGGATTTCGGCCGAGGGAGAGCAGCGATGAGCGACGTCACCGCTGAGCTCGCCCGCATCTCGGCGGCCACCCAGAGCCCCACGCTTCGGCTGCTGCGCACCAAGCGCGCGCCGTTCGTGCTCACCGTCTTCCGCGAGGTCTTCGACCAGTCGGCGAAGTCGGTGAAGGCCGACCGCGTGCATGTGCGCGTCGACGCGTTCCTCGCCGAAGCGCGAGAGGGCGGCTACGACGTTCCGCAGGGCGACGGCCGATCCCTCTGCACCGCGTGGATGAACGCGCGCTGGATCAACCGCGTCCACGACGATGACAACGATGAGGCGTACGAGCTGACCTCTGCCGCCCTCGGCGCGCAGCGTGTCGTGGAGAGCCTGACCGCAGATCGAGCACTGCTGAGCGAATCGCGCCTCACGATGATCGTCGACGGCGTTCGTCGTCTGGCCGGAGAGGCGAACCCCGACCGGGACGCCCGCATCACCGCCCTGGACAAGGAGATCGCCGCGCTCACCGCCGAGCGAAACCGCCTTCAGGCCGGCGGCGAACTGCATCGTGCCGGCGATGGGCGCATGCTCGAGGGCTACCTCAACATGCGCGACCTCCTGGGCCAGCTGCCGCGCGACTTCCGCCGGGTGGAGGAGTCCTTGGACGCGATGCGCCGTGACCTGATCAAGCAGTTCCGCGCGGAAGACCGCCCGAAGGGCGAAGTGCTGGAGGAGTACCTCAGCCGCAGCGCCCAGCTCTCCCAGGAGACCGAGGAGGGACGCGCGTTCGAGGGTGCCCTGGCGATCCTCAACGATCGCGAGCTGCTGCGCGCTTTTCAGGACGACCTGGCCACGATCCTCGATCACCCCTTCGCCGGGGAGGTCCGCACCGAGGACGCGCGCGTGTTCCGCCGATCCACCGACGTGCTGCGCCGCGGACTGCGCGACGTCCAGCACACCCGCACTCGACTGCACCGCGTGCTCGGCGAGCACATCACCAGTCACGATTCGGCACAGGACCGCGAGGTGACCCGCCTGCTCGCCGCCCTGCACGATGAGCTGTCGGTCTGGATGGACACCGCCCGCGTGCGCGACACCGTTCCGGCACTGTGGGAGCAGCCCGGGCGCCTCGACGTCGATCACGTCAAGGAGAACTTCCACTCTCCTGCGCACGATCGTCCCGTCGCGCGACTGGACCCCGACACGGGAGAGGCACCCGAGGGGCCCGACTTCGCGGATGTCCGCCTTCAGGGCGGTCCACTCACTGCCGAGGTGCGCGCGGCGCTGGCCGAGGGCCTTGCCGAGGGCGCCGCCACCATCGGCGAGGCGTTCAACACCCTGCCCGCCGACCTGAGCAGGCCGGTCGAGCTGTTCGGCCTGATGCAGATGACGGCCGATCTCGGCCGTCACGACGACACCGAGACGGTGCGCACGCACCGCCCCGACGGAACACCCCAGACGTTCGCGATCCCCCGCATCACGGCGGACGCGAACGCCCTGCACGCAGAGGAGGACGCATGAGCGACGACACCCGCGTGGACATGTGGACGGACGCAGACACATCCGTGGATGAGACAACCGTGGAGGCGGAGAAGTCCGCCGCGGCTCCCGACACGGCCTCCGCTGACAGGTTCCCCGCCGCCCCGGTTCCCTCCGACACGTTCCCCGCCGACCCGGTTCCCTCCGACACAG
>NZ_JBJDRI010000063.1:0-10203 GCF_044987425.1 Microbacterium sp. ZW T5_56
CCCAGAAGCTAAGCCTCTCAGCGCCGATGGTACTGCAGGGGGGACCCTGTGGGAGAGTAGGACACCGCCGGACTCCTTTTCAGACGAAAGCCCTGACCAACGCTGGTCAGGGCTTTCGTCGTACCCAGACGACACCACAACAACACCCACCCACAATCACAGAGCGACGTGCAGTCTGCACGCGCTCCGGTCCGCGGGATGGGTGTTTTTCGTGTTCTCAGGGGTTCGCTCGTTGAGCATCGTGAGCGTGTGCAGGGCGCACGCCAACGTTAGGGTCTTTTCATCTTCAGCGAACCCTATTCTCACGCACAGTGTTTCAGCGGTATTTGTTGTTTCTGCGTGCCTGATCGGCGCGCAACACCCGTACCGCCGCGACACCTGCGCGGTGGTGCCTGAAGGGAGAAGCAATGTCTGAACAGACAGCTCGGACACGACGACGCGTCGCGGCAACAGCGTCGACGTTCGCGCTCACGGTCGCCGGCATAGCGACGTTTGGGGCCGTGCCGGCGCATGCTGCGCCAGCGGCGGACCCGGTGCCGGCATCGGCCGCGACCGGAACGGCCGCGGTGACCGGTGATGGCTTTGACGATCACTACATCAACTACGTCGAGCCTCGCGTTGAGGGGGCCTTCGACGCTTCGGACGACCACGTCGTGGCGGACCAGAAGGGCAACGTTCGTGGCGCCGTGAGCGACTCTGCGATCGAGCGTGCGAAGGAGAACGATCAGAAGCACGCGCAGGGCAACCCGGTCGCAGCTCGCCAGCTTGCGGCCACGGAGGCGAAAGCGGTCAAGACCGGTAAGAGCCCGAAGAATCTGAAGCAGTCCAAGACCACCCAGCAGGCCAAGCTGCTCACCATCCTGGTCGAGTTCGATGGAACCGACGACTTCTCCAACCTGCAGGTGCCGACGAGCTTTGGGGCAACGGACTGCAAGGCCGGCGACGTGCAGGGCCCCACGCTGCACAACGGCATTCCGAACCCGGCGACGGCGTCGCACCCGGACAACAACACGATGTGGGTACCGGACTTCTCGAGTGAGCACTTCAACAGGATGCTCTTCTCCAGCACGGGCATCACTGATCGCGTCCGCACGGATCTGACGGGTCCCGATGGCAAGCCCGGCTTCGACATCTCGGGCTACACGATGAAGAACATGTACGAGGAGATGTCTCGCGGCGCGTACACGCTCACGGGGCAAGCCACGGCCTGGGTCAAGGTGCCGCACTCCGAGGGCTATTACGGTGCCACAGTGTGCCACCTCAACGCCGAGACCGGTGAGTATGAGGCCGGACCCATGCAGGACATGCAGGGCCACCCCGACAACCCTCTGGGTCCGGGGCAGCTGCCGATCGATGCCGTTGCTGCACTTGCCGCGCAGAGCCCTGACTTCCCGTGGGCTGACTACGACATCGAAGACCAGGGCGATCGCGACGGCGATGGCAATGTGAACGAGCCGGACGGCATCATCGATCACGTCGTCCTCGTTCACGCCGGTGAGGACAAGTCGGGCGGTGGCGGTGCTGAGGGCACGTACGCGGTCTGGGCGCACTCGTCCGACGTAGCAGGCGGAGCCCCGATCCCGGGTACCGATCTGAAGATCCAGAACTACATCGTTCAGCCGGAGAACTCCGGTGTGGGTGTGTTCGCCCACGAGTACGGTCACGACCTGGGTCTGCCGGACCTCTATGACACGTCGAACGCCGGCAACTCGGACATCGACTTCTGGGATCTGATGAGCTCGGGTTCGCACTCCGGCCCCATCTTCCAGTCGATGCCGACGCACATGGGCATCTGGGACAAGTGGGTGCTCGGTTGGGTGGACCTCGAGGAGGTCAACCCGGGTGACGGGACCAAGACCATCAAGGTCGGCCAGACCTCGCGCCCTGCGAAGGGCACCAAGGACGGCGTCAAGGTGAATCTCCCGGACAAGCAGATCGTGCTGGCTGAGCCGCACAGCGGTTCGGAGATGTGGTACTCGAACGCGGATCAGGCGTGGGCCGATGCACAGCTGACGCGATCGATCGACAACGTTCCGGCGGGCGCGACGTTCTCGATGTGGAACGACTTCATCATCGAGGAGGACTGGGACTACGGCTTCATCGAGGTGTCCACCGATGGTGGCAGCACCTGGACCGAGCAGAAGGTCTATGACGACGCCGGCAACGTCGTGTCCACGGACGACGGCTATTCGGACCCGAACGGCCGTCTGGCTGACTTCGGCGGCAAGAAGTACGGTCTGACGGGCACGACCGACGGCTGGCGCCACGACAACGTGGATCTCTCCGCCTTCGCGGGGCAGAACATCCAGATCCGGCTGCGGTACGCGACCGATGCCGCGTACATGGATCGTGGTTGGTTCTCCGACGACTTCTCGCTGACCTCCGGTGGCACCACCCTCTGGAGTGATGACGTCGAGTCGGGAGACAACGGGTGGACCGCCGCGGACGGCACCTTCACCGACACCACCGGTGCGGGATGGGTGCGCGACACGGGCACCCAGATCAAGGCGCAGTACTACCTGGTGGAGTGGCGTAACCTCGACGGCTTCGACGAGGGTCTGAAGTACGGCTACACCACTGTGTACAGCGACGATGCGTGGAAGGTGGAGAAGGTCGCCTACAACGCACCGGGTGCCCTGGTCTGGTATCGCGACACCACCTACGGCAGCTCCAACCAGGTCACTGCGAACCTGACTGCGCTGCCCAGCTACGGTGCGAAGGGCGGTCTGCTGCTCGTGGACAGCCACTTCGATCCGCTGCGTCGCACCGGCGCCGAAGCTGCGCTTGACCCGTCGCTGCTGAAGAACATCTCCAGCCGCGCCCAGTCGTCCAACGCTGCGTTCGGCGTCCAGGCGACCTACCCGCTGCGTGACTGCCTGGTGGACGCCAACTACAACGAGGCATGCACCGACTTCGGTCCGTTGCCGGCGGTGAGCACCTTCACCGACAACAAGGGCTGGGTGGCAGGTCTCGAGCTCCGCGACGGTCAGCTGTACAACCGCATGCGTGACGCATCGGTGGTCGTCCCGTCGGTGGGCGATGCGCCCTACACGACGCGAGTGGTGAACCCCGATGGCACTCCCGCCACCGGTGTTTACGGCCTCGACCTCGGCTTCACCACCCTCGGTACCGGCAACCCCGCCGATGCGGGCGTGGGCTACGGCACCGTGATCTCGGTGAAGAAGTCGATGCAGAACAACACCGCGGCGCTGATCTCGATCACCGCCCCGCGCAAGTGATCTGACGTCCCGCGAGGCGCCGGTCCTCTCCCGAGGGCCGGCGCTTCGTCGTTTTCGTGCGTCCATTCGGAAGCCAACGTTGTGGGCGTCTCGGTGCGAACGGTCGCGTCCTGGCGGCTGCATGTGCCACTCTGACTATGCGCCAGCTATGTGTGAGCTGTGCTGCACGACAACTGGACCCGAACGGACGTTTCATGACTCAGCCCCCTCCGAGCAATCCCGCGCACTCTGCACCCGACGGCGCATCAAGTTCCTCGCCGGCGTTTCCCGTGCCCCCGCATTACCAGCCCCCGCAGTACTCCGCGCAGCCCACTGTGCCGCTCGAAACACAGCAGCTACCGGCACCTCAGGGTGAAAGCGACAAGAGCTTTGTCGCGACCTGGCTGCTCAGCTACTTCCTCGGCTTCTTCGGCGTTGATCGGTTCTACCTGGGTCAGGTGGGCAGCGGCATTGGCAAGCTGGTCACCCTTGGTGGTCTCGGCGTGTGGTGGCTCATCGACCTGATCCTGACACTCACTGGCTCGCGCCGTGACAAGGCAGGGCGCCCGCTCGCCGGCTATGAGAAGAACAAGAAGCTGGCTTGGATCGGCACCGGTGTCCTGGTGGTTCTGAGTATCATCTTCTCGGCAACGATGCCGCGTGGTGGAAGCGCGCCGACAGCGCAGACTCCCGCCGTTGTGGCGTCGCTTGCTACGACGGCTCCCACCTCGGCGCCAGTCGAATCGTCTGAACCCGCAGCGGAGACAACGCCAGCGCAACCCACGCCCGAGCCTGCACAACCCACGCCGGACGCTGCGCAGCCGACGCCAGAAGCGCCCGTGCAACCAGAGGTTCCTGCCGCCTTCGCGTCTGCGCTCAGGAAGGCGACCACATACTCGGACATGATGCACATGAGTAAGGCCGGCCTCTACGATCAGCTCACCAGTGAGTACGGAGAGAAATTCGCACCAGAGGCGGCTCAGTATGCGATCGACAACATCGCTGCTGACTGGAACGCGAACGCCCTGGCGAAAGCGAACGACTACGCCACCACGATGCACATGAGTCGAGCTGGGGTCTATGACCAGCTCGTTAGCGAGTATGGCGAGCAGTTCCTCCCCGAAGAGGCGCAGTATGCCATTGACACGATGTCCGCCGACTGGAATGCGAATGCACTGGCGAAGGCGAAGGACTACCAGACCATGATGGATATGTCGCCCGACGCCATCTGGGACCAGCTCACGAGCGAGTACGGCGAGAAGTTCACTGCTGATCAAGCGGACTACGCGATCGCCAACCTCTAGGTCCCTTCGGCCCGAGGCCCGCCCGTCGAGCGTTATCTGCTCGCTTGATTCTCACGGGGACGTCTACGCCTACGGGGCGTCCCCGTTCTCGCGCTTGCGCGCTGAGGTGTCAGCAGGCGGGTGCGGTGGGGGTGGTGGTGCAGGTGGTGCGGACGGGTGCGGTGTGGGCGGCGAGGATGCGGGTGATGGGTCCGGGGGTTGTGATGGTGATGGTGCCCTGGACAGGTCTGGGGATGTTGTCGGGGAAGGTGACGGTGGCGGTGTAAGTGGTGCTGATGGTGGTGGGGTAGGTGCCGCGGCTTGTGTAGGTGTGCGCGATCGTGGCGGGGTTGTCGGTGGCGTGGGTGGGAGTGGTGTTGTCGCCGTGGTCGAGAGTGAAGCCGGTGGGGGTGAAGGTGACCGTGACGGGGTGACCGAGGAGGGTTCCGGTCAGAGTGTGGGTCGTGGCGGTGAGGGTGATGGGGAGAGGCGTGTTGGTGAGGGCCATGGCTTCGTTGGGCGCAGTGGCCGTGGGGTTGTGCGGGGCGAAGTGTATGAGGTCGGTGTTGTAAATGGTGTCGGGGTAGGCGGGTTGCTCGGGCGTCGGCTCGGGTTCGGGGATGGTGGGTGTGGTGCAGGCGAGTGGGTTGAGGTTGTCCCAGCAGAGATCGCCGGGACCCGGTGGCGCGGGTACGGGGTCCGGGGACGTCTCACCACCATCACTGACTCCTGGATCTGACTCAGCGCCATCATCGGGCGTCGCCGGTTGCGGCTCGGATGGGGTTTCAATGCCACCGATATCCACCTGGGTCCCGTCGTCTCCGGGGCCGTAGTCGTAACAGGCGACGAGATCGCATGTCGGCGGGCCGGATAGCGAGTCGGGCGTCGGGCCGATCGCGGTACCAGTCGCCACAGCAACGGCGAGCAGAAGCACGTTCACTCGCATGTTGGACCCTCGCTTCGAGGCGTGCTGTGGCTAACCAGCCACGCGCCTGAGGTCGGATCGAGTTCCATCGTGACGAGGACCGAGAGAACACCTGGCGGTGTTTCAAAAGCGACTTCGTTCCCGCTTCGATCGAACATGCGGACATCATGACTGTCAATACAGGCATCAATGGCGATCATCGTCGATCGTGAGGGTGTGGACAGGCTGAGAGTCGCCAGAGCGATGATGGGTGCGCCTTCGAACCGTAAGCCCCGAGCTTGCAGAGATTCGTATCGATCGCGATCGAAGCTGTGCTGGATTCCGGTCGACAGTGCGAGGAGGTCGTCAATGCTGGCCAATCCTGAGTCGACCTTCTGAGCCAACTCGACATATGCCACGTACGCAGCGATCGCTGCCTCCACGTCCGCGTTGGACAGCGGGGTGGGGGTGGACGGGTGGTACGTCGGGGTGATCGCAGCGGTTGTCGGTGCCTGCGTCACCTCCGCGCTGCACCCGGCGAGCATCAACGCCGCCAGGGCGATGCATGTCGTGGTGCCAATCCGAGCGCGCGGGAGAGTCAGCATACCCCGAAGCTAGACGCAATCGCGCGGGTTGGAACAGGGCTCTCCACAGCGTTGGGCTGGGGGAGGAACCGACGTCCTTACACGCTGACGCGGCGGAAGGGGGTGACGTAGGACTTCATCTCGGCGGACTTCGTGACCGACCACATGACGTCGACGTGGGGCTCGAGGCCGGTGACCTTGTCGAGGGGCGCGGCGATGATGAGCTGGAAGCCGAGGTCGCGCCAGGCGGTGACCGCGCGGCCGGCGAATTCGGAGTCCGACTTCACGAAGCCCTCGTCGAGGATGACGGTGGCGAAGCGGGGCTTCGCGCGGCGCTCGTCGCCCAGCTGGTAACGCAACGCCGATCCGACGATGAACGCCACGAGCTCCTGCGTCTCGCCACCGGACTTGCCGGCGATGTCGGTGTAGGTGGAGACCACACGGCCGTCGGAGGACACGCGCGAGGCGGAGATCTCGATGTGCTGACGCACGTCGAGCAGGCGATCACGCTCCAGCGTGGAGCCGTTCACTCCGACATCGATCTGCGTCATGAAGTCGCGGAGTTCGATGAATCGAGCCTCGGCCTCGGCGTCACTCCACTCGAGGGAGGCGGAGCTCAGCCGATCGAGCTGGCGACGGAAGCGCGCGAGGTACTCGGGCGTGGAGTGGCGAACCTCGATACGCAGACGATCCTGCCCGCCGGCGCCGAACGGGGTGCCGCGGAGGATGTCGTTGATCGGGTCTAGCCGCTCGTCGATCGCATCGAGGGCACGCTGGTACTGGTCGCTGAGCAGCTTCAGATCATCGCCCGACCACTTCTGGAAGCTGCGGCGGAACGCCTCCAGACGCTGGGGCAGACCGTTGCGCACGATCTCGTCGAGGATCGCCTCGTACTCCTCGAACGCCTCGACGCCCGAGCCGCGGTTCAGGTCGGGCCAGCGGGAGTCGAACATCTCGAAGCTGCGGATCAGAGCCTGCTCGGCCCGTGCCGCCGACTGCTCTGCAGCAGCCAGATCCGTGGACACGGCCTCGCGAACCAGCGCGATGACGCGCGGCAGATCGGCACGCGTGAAGTCACCACCCACGCGCGCGGACTCCGCCGCGAGGGAGGCGCGGTCGGCCTCATCCAGCGTCGCCGACTCGCGCCGCTCGATCGCATCGAGCAGGGTGGCCACGTCGTCCTTGCGGTCGACCACTCGAGCCCACTCGCCATCGAGCTCGATGGCGGACTTCCCGGCGATCACGGAGACCGCGCGCTGATCCTCGCGCTCCGCCACGAGCGCCGTGCGTCGTGCCTGCAGCTGCTGCAGGGCATCGGAATCGGTGGTCAGCGCCTCGTACTGTTCGCGGAGGCCCGCCACCTGGTCGGCGACCGTCGCCGCATCGATGTCGTCCCATGCGGTGGAGAGCACGATGCCGAACGCCGCCGAGCGGCGATTGTGTGCGTCGAGGCGTTCATCGCACTCCTGCAGCTGCGCCGCCAGCGCGGTGCGTTCGCCGTCGAGAGCGACCGCCTCCTCGGCGATCTCCGACATGCGCGCCTCGCCGGAGAACCCCAGCACGTCACGCTGACGCAGCGCCCGGCCGTGTGCACCGCGAGAGCCTCGGCGCGTCTGGCCGTTGATCGTGACCGTCGGCTCATCCGCCTCGAGATCGGCCGCATCCTGCACGCACAGGTGATCGATCGCGTCGCTCGCGACGTGCTCGGCCAGCCACCCCGTGAACGGGCCCTCCTGGAAGACGAGTCGACCGGAGACGTAGCGGGTGTCGGTGGGGCGACGGAACGGGACATCGACCGGAACAGCCTGATTCTGCAGCCGCAGACCGAGCTCGCCGGCCTGTCCCGCGACGAACGTGTCCATCACGCGGCGGATCTGCGGCGCGCGGCGCTCATCGATCATCATCGTGAGCCCGACGCCGCGCAGCGTGTCTTCCGCGGCGCGACGCCACTCGGCAAACTCGGGGGCGATGTCCATCAGCTCGGCGGCAAAGGGCAGATCGCGCGGATCCACTCCGGCGGCCTCGGCGATGCGACGACGGGCCTGATCGTGCTCCACCGGCACCCGGCCCGCGCGGGAACCGAGCGAGGCGCGCTCCTCCTTCAGCGCCTGCAGGCGAGCCTCCACCCGGCCGCGGGCGGCGACCACGCGATCGCGCTCCGCCTGCAGCGCCATGAACGAGTCCGACGACGAACCGGTGTGCGCCTGCGCGATGGCACGCAGCTCGCCGAACGAGTCGGCATCGAGGGTGTCGAGGGACAGCGCCTGCACCTTGTCGAGGAACTCGGAGCGCTTCAGCTGCTTGCGGGCGAGGTCGGCGCGAGCCTGTTCCAGCTGCGACTCCAGCACTTGCATCGCGTTGCCGCCGTTGTCGCGGATCTCCTGATCGATGACCTCCAGCTGCGCATTCAACGCGGAGATCCGAGCGTCCGCGGCGGCCTTCTCCGCCTGAGCGCGCTCCTTCTCGATGCGCGTCCGGCTCTCATCGCGATCCAGCAGGTCGCGCTCGGTGAGCAGGCTCCAGAGCCCGAAGGCCGATTCGTGGGCGTTGACGCCGAGACGATCGAGTCGCTCGGTGCGCGCAAGAGCATCGCGTCGTTCGATGAACAGCTCGCGGATGGGGGACAGCACCCGCTGCTTCTCCTGCGCGATGCGGATGTCCTCGTACGTCTGATTCAGCGCGCGGAACTGCTCCAGGGCGCGATCCGCCGCACCGAAGGTGGCGGGGCGCTCCAGCACGAGCTCTTTGAACAGCCGATCGACCGTCCGCACCTGGTGGCCCGCCTGCACTCGCGCGAGCAGTCGCAACGCGTTGTCTCCACTGTCCACCCCGCCGATGCCGAGCCGCGTGGTCACGTATTCCAAGAACTTGCCCGGCGTCTCGTGCGTCTCGATGCTGGGCAGCGACTCACGCATGCGCCGCACATCGAAGCGGGTCTCGGCGTAGCGATCGAGTTCGGACAGGTCCACGTCGGCGGCCACGGTGAACATGCGCATGCGGACATCGGCCGCATTCGTGGCATCTGCCGGCGCGATGAACGTGCGGAGCACAGTGAGGACGCGCTCCGAGTCGTCGGTGAAGGTGGCCGCGATCGCGCCCCAGATCGGGGCATCGCCCCCGCGCAGCACCGTGTCGGTGATCTCGTCACCCTGCCGGGTGGAGTCGATCTTCCCGCGCAGGTAGCTGAGCACGTTGCGCTGGGTGGCGCTTCGCGCACGTCCCGTCGTGGCGTCGTTCGAGGCGCCGTTGAAGGGCACGTTCGTCGGCATCATCAGCGCGAGATACGCATCGAGGATGGTGCTCTTGCCCGTGCCGGATCCGCCGGAGATGAGGGTGGCGTCGTGACCGAAATCGATGCTGTGGTGACCGTGGAAGCCGCCCCAGTTCACCAGCTGCATCGTGGTGAGCCGCCACTGCGCGGTGGCGTCGTCGAAGCCCTCGAAGAGTGCGGGGGTGCTCACTCGGCGTCCTCCTCGGTGGCGGCATCGGCGTCAGGCGCGGGGGTCCCATGATCGGGGTCGCCGTGATCGTGGGCCGCGCCCGGTCGGTTCTCCTCGCGGAACCAGGCGAGGAGAGTGGGCAGCTTCTGCGCGGGCAGCACGGATTCGATCACGGCCGTGATGAGGTAGCGATCCGGATCGGTGGTGCGCGCGAGAGCACCGAGTCGCACAGCGGATTCGATCGCCTTCTGCGCGCGATTACGGTCGCCCGCCTTGTCTCCGGCGTCCTGGGGCCGGTACAGCGCGATCTGCTCCAGCAGCTCCTCGGCGCCCACGGAGACGTGCTCCACGCCGTTCGCGCGCTCGGTGAGCTGGCGCTGGCGCAGATGCAGCAGCAGCACCGTCTCCTCGCGCGTGTAGGTGGCCTCGTGCAGCAGCGGCGGGGCCGGCGAATCCGTCTCGGAACGGATCTGGTACTTGAAGGCGACGCCGTTCGGATCGATACGCAGATCCAGAAACAGATCGTTCAGCCGGGAGCGGATCAGAGCCTCGTCCTCCCGCAGGGCGGCCCAGGCCTCCGGGTCCGCTGTGGCGGTGATCGTCGGCTTCTTTAGGATGCGCACCAGGGCGCGACGCTGGGCGACGGTGAGCATGCCGGAGTCGCCGTCCCAGAGCGCGGAGCGGCCCTCCAACGCGGCGTCTTCGAGGGAATCCGTCCCCGCGAACGCGGAGATCTCGGGAGCGGGAACCGGGGCGGCGGGGGACGTGTCGGCG
>NZ_JBJDRI010000064.1:0-7926 GCF_044987425.1 Microbacterium sp. ZW T5_56
GAGGGGTGGTGCGGCAGCGGGGGCTGATCCGGTCGGGCCCACGTTCTCGCTTGGGAACGGGGGGACTGCGGCATGGCGTGAGCGCACTCGGGTGGGTGGCCGCGAGGATCGTCGTGTGGAACTGAGCGCGGCGACGGAGAGCTTTGCGGAGCATCTTGCTCGCGTGCGGCGACTCTCACCTGCGACCGTGCGGGCCTACCGGAGTGATCTTGCCGACCTCGGCGCGGCCGTAGGCGATGCCGAGCTTCGCGATGTCGGGCTCGAGGAACTGCGCGATTGGCTGTGGCGCGCCAGTCAGCGCGGAGACGCGCGGAGCACGATCGCGCGTCGCACGGCGGCGGCGCGCACGTTCTTCGCCTGGGCGCTGGAGGAAGGGTTCGTCGAACACGACCCCACGCTGCGCCTCGTCACGCCGAAGAAGCCACAGAACCTGCCCGCGGTGGCCACCGCGGACGGCGTGCGGGACATGCTCGACGCCCTCGGTGTGCGCGCGGCAGAGGGCGACGTTGCTGCGCTTCGAGACCACGCGATTCTGGAGCTCCTGTACGGGTCGGCCATCCGCGTGTCCGAACTGTGCGGACTGGATGTGGTCGACGTCGATCGAGAGAGGGCCACGATGCGCGTGCTCGGCAAGGGATCCAAGGAGCGGGTCGTGCCATTCGGTGCTCCCGCGCTACGCGCGCTGAATGCCTACCTGGTGCGCTCGCGGCCTGCGCTGCAGGTGCGCTCCGAGTCGACAAGCCCCGCACTGTTCCTCGGCACGCGGGGCGCTCGGATCGGGGCACGAACGGTGTACGGCATTGTGGCGCGAGAGCTGGGTCCGGTTCTCGGTGAACGAACCGTCGGTCCCCATGCTCTGCGTCACTCGGCCGCGACGCACCTGATCGACGGGGGCGCAGACCTCCGCGCCGTTCAGGAACTGCTGGGTCATGCGAGTCTCGGCACCACGCAGATCTACACGCACGTCTCCTCGGAGCGCCTCACCGCGATCTACCGGACAGCGCACCCCCGCGCCTGACAATCGCGTGAGGGCGAGCCGTCATCGGAGCAGCACGGCAGGAGATTCGCCCGTGGCACACCGCCGCGCCTGACGATCGCGTGAGGGCGAGCCGTCATCGGAGCAGCACGGCAGGAGATTCGCCCGTGGCACACCGCCGCGCCTGACGATCGCGTCAGGGCGAGCCCGCGTCGGAGCAGCACGGCAGGAGGATCGCCCGTGGTACACCGCCGCACCTGACGATCGCGTCACGGCGAGCCCGCGTCGGAGCAGCACGGCAGGAGGATCGCCCGTGGCACACCGCCGAGCAGAAGCAGCGGATTGATGTACTCGCCATCCAGCCGAACGCCGAAGTGCAGTTCACCGCCCGCCGCGTGGCCCCCCGATGCGACAGTGCCGAGGTCCTCAGCCGCGTGAACGAGCGTCCCGACGGCCAGATCGGAGCGCACGGGCTCGAGCGTTGTGACCAGGCCGTCGCCGTGGTCGATGGTCAGAAGCGGACGATCAACCACGGTTCCGACGAAGGCGATCACGCCGTCGGCGGGTGCACGCACCACCACGTCCGACCCGCCGGCGAGTGACGCGAGGTCGATGCCGCGATGGCCCGCGCCATAAGCGTGTGGGGGAGCGAGGAACGGTGCGGTGACGCGCACGCCCCCGGACAGCGGCCAGGACCATCGATCATGGTCGGGAAGAGTGACGACGGCGGTCCTCGCTCGCTCGGCTCGGCGACGCAGCGGGATCTCGAGTCCTGCGTTCGTTCGCGTTGTTACCCTGATCGTTCTCGTTTGGGTAGTTCCCGTGGATCCTCTTGTTTCGATGGTTCCCGTGGTTTCCGTGGTTCCTCTGGTTCTCGTGGATCCTGTTGTCGCCGTGGTTCCTGTTGTTTCCGTGGTTTCGGTGGTTTCGGTGGCTTCGGTGGTTTCCGCGGTCCCGGTTGTTGCCGTGGTTTGCGTCGCTCCCGCGGTTTCCGTGGTTCCCGTGGTTGCGGGCATTCCTGTTGTTGCCGTGGTCTCCGCCGGTTCCGTCGTGGCGGTTGCTGCCCTCGACACCGCCGTCTCCGTTGCCACCGGTCCTGTTGCCGCCGTTCCCGTCGACCCTGTTCCCGTCGACGCCGTTCCCGTCGACACCGCGGTCGACGGGCTCGAGCTCCAAACAAGCACCGAAGCGACAGCAAGCGCCAGCATCAGTCGACGTGCGCGGCGCGTTGGACCCCAGGATCTCGGCCACGGCCGTGGTGTCGATGGCCGTAGCGGGTCTGGCTGCGACAGCTGGTCGCCCCGGGGTGGGGAACAGGTGTGGATGTGCGTCATCGCCTCATGCTCGTCGCGCGTGGTGTGCCGCGGATCGGCGAAGGCACAGGAGCGAACACGTTCCCGCTGTTTCGCCGCTGGGGAGGACGCGGCGCGGCGCGGACGATCGACGAGCACACGCACCCACCGGCACCGCGTCCACCCCGTGCACTGCTACACTGAAATGGCACTCCGCATGTCGGAGTGACTTCGCGTGCCTTGCACGACCACGGTCGTGGCACACATCCCCAACGGTCCTTTCGAGGCGGGGCTGTGTCTGGCACCAGGTAGTGGCTATCCACATCATCAACCGCAACAAACGGCGCCTCGTGCGCCCAGAAACAGGAGAACGACCATGGCAGTCGTCACCATCCGCCAGCTTCTTGATGCTGGTGTGCACTTCGGACACCAGACCCGCCGGTGGAACCCGAAGGTGAAGCGATTCATCCTCACCGAGCGCTCGGGCATCCACATCATCGACCTGCAGCAGTCGCTGGCCTACATCGACCGCGCGTACGACTTCGTCAAGGAGACGGTTGCCCACGGCGGCACCATCCTCTTCGTCGGCACCAAGAAGCAGGCGCAGGAAGTCGTCGCCGAGCAGGCGACCCGCGTGAACCAGCCCTACGTGAACCAGCGCTGGCTGGGTGGTCTGCTGACCAACTTCAGCACCGTCTCCAAGCGTCTCGCGCGCATGAAGGAGCTGGAGGAGCTCGACTTCGAGAACCCCTCCGCTTCGGGCTTCACCAAGAAGGAGCTCCTCCTCAAGAAGCGTGAGCTCGACAAGCTGCACAAGTCGCTCGGTGGTATCCGCCACCTCACCAAGACGCCGTCGGCCATGTGGGTCATCGACGCCAAGCGTGAGCACCTCGCGATCGACGAGGCCAAGAAGCTCGGCATCCCCGTGATCGGCATCCTCGACACGAACGCCGACCCGGATGACCTGCAGTACCCGATCCCGGGTAACGACGACGCGATTCGCTCCGTCGCTCTGCTGACCCGCGTGATCGCCGACGCCGCTGCTGAGGGCCTCATCGCCAGGCACCAGCCGGCCGACGAACAGGCCGCAGAGCCGCTGGCGGAGTGGGAGCGCGAGCTTCTCGAGCAGGGCGCTCCGGTCGTCGAGGATGCAGCCGTTGAGGTCGCAGCCGACGAGACCGCCGCCACCGAGACCGCAGCCGTTGAGGTCGCCGCCGAAGAGACCGCTGCCGATGAGGCCGGTGCTGAGGCTCAGGCTGAGGCCGTGGAGACCGAGGCCAAGTAAGCCATCAGCGGGTGGCGCGTGAGCGCCACCCGCTGCCCATCCATTACAGCTGCCACTTACATCACAGAGGAGCCACACAATGGCAAACTTCAGCATCGCCGACATCAAGGCTCTCCGCGAGCAGCTCGGCACGGGCATGGTCGACACCAAGAAGGCGCTGGAGGAGGCTGACGGAGACGTCGCGAAGGCCACCGAGATCCTGCGCCTCAAGGGTGCCAAGGGCAACGCGAAGCGTGCCGACCGCTCCACCAGCGAGGGCCTGATCGCCGCATCCGAGCAGGACGGCAAGGTCACCCTGATCGAGCTCGCCTGCGAGACCGACTTCGTTGCGAAGAACGAGCGCTTCATCGCGCTCGCCGACAAGGTGCTGGCCGCTACCGCTGCTGCCGCCGCCAACTCGGTTGAGGCCGCACTCGCCGCTCCCGCCGGAGACCAGACGGTCGCCGAGCTGATCAGCGACGAGGCCGCCATCATCGGCGAGAAGGTCGAACTGCGTCAGGTTCGCACCATCTCGGGTGAGAAGTTCGAGGTCTACATGCACCGCACCAACAAGGACCTGCCCCCGCAGGTCGGTGTGGTCGTCGCCTACACCGGTGACGACGCTGAGGCCGCTCGCGCCATCGCCCAGCACATCTCGTTCGCAAACCCCTCGTTCCTGAGCCGTGACGACGTCCCGGCCGAGGACATCGAGAAGGAGCGCGAGATCGTCACGAAGATCTCTCTCGAGGAGGGCAAGCCCGAGGCTGCCCTGCCGAAGATCGTCGAGGGTCGCGTCAACGCGTTCATCAAGCAGGTCGCCCTGCTCGACCAGGACTACGCCCGTGACAACAAGCTCTCGGTCGCCCAGGTCGCGAAGGACGCCGGCATCACGGTGACCGCGTTCGCCCGCTTCAAGGTCGGCGCGTAAGACCATTTTCAGGGCCCGGATCGTTTCACGATCCGGGCCCTTCTTCACGCACACACACCAGCGCGCTACGGTTGAGCGCGACGAGAGGAACAACGTGACCACGACAGAGAAGACCGGACGCCGCCGCGTCCTGCTGAAGCTTTCCGGCGAGGCGTTCGGTGGCGGCCAGCTGGGTGTGAACCCGGATGTGGTCAGCGCAATCGCACGCGAGATCGCCGAGGTCGTCGAGACGGTGGAGGTCGCGATCGTGGTGGGCGGCGGCAACTTCTTCCGCGGCGCCGAACTCAGCCAGCGCGGCATGGAGCGCGGGCGAGCAGACTACATGGGCATGCTCGGCACCGTGATGAACGCCCTCGCGCTGCAGGACTTCCTGGAGCAGGCCGGTGCCGCAACACGCGTGCAGTCCGCCATCCAGATGACCCAGGTTGCCGAGCCGTACATCCCGCTGAAAGCCGAACGTCACATGGAGAAGGGGCGGGTCGTGATCTTCGGTGCTGGTGCGGGCCTGCCGTACTTCTCCACCGATACCGTTGCCGCCCAGCGCGCGCTCGAGATCGGCGCGACCGAGGTGCTGGTTGCGAAGAACGGCGTCGACGGCGTCTACTCCGCCGACCCGCGTACCAACCCCGATGCCGTGAAGCTCGATCACGTCACCTACAGCGACGCGCTGCAGCAGGGCCTGAAGGTCGTCGACTCCACCGCCTTCAGCCTCTGCATGGACAACGGCATGAACATGCGCGTGTTCGGAATGGAGCCCGCCGGCAACGTGACGCGCGCGCTGCTGGGCGAGGAGATCGGAACCCTCGTCACCGCCTGAGGCTCCGCGGGCACCCTCACAGGGACCGAGAACCGGCCCCACTAGACTGACATCAGCTGTACTCAATGAATGGAGCAGGCATGACCACCGCCGCTGTGATCGCCGACACCAAGGCCAAGATGGAGCGCGCCGTTGAGGCCGCCAAAGAGGACTTCTCGACCGTTCGTACGGGTCGCGCCAACCCTCAGCTGTTCCAGAAAGTCATGGTCAACTACTACGGCACCATGACGCCGCTGGCTCAGCTCGCCTCGATCAACTCGTCGGAGGCGCGGACCGTGCTGGTGACGCCGTACGACAAGGGCGCCCTGCGTGACATCGAGAACGCGATCCGCGACATGCCGAACCTCGGCGCCAACCCGTCGAACGACGGCAACATGATCCGCGTGACGCTTCCGGAGCTCACCGAGGAGCGTCGCAAGGAGTTCGTGAAGCTCGTCAAGACCAAGGGTGAAGACGCGAGGGTCCAGGTTCGCGGCATCCGTCGCAAGGCGAAGGACGAGCTGGACGCGCTCAAGGGCGAGGTCGGCGAGGACGAGATCGCTCGCGGTGAGAAGGAGCTCGACGCTCTGACCCGTGCGCACACCGATCTCATTGACGAGGCGCTCAAGCGCAAAGAGGCCGAACTGCTCGAGGTCTGACACGGCATGACGTCCGATTCCCACGGGGGCTCTGAGCCCGAGGAGCCGGTGTCCGACGATTCGTCGGACACCGGTGCTCGGGCGTTCCCGGCGCATCTCAAGGCTCGACGCGAGGAACTGGAATCGCAGGTGGCCCACGCACGGGAGAATTTCGACAAGCAAGTCGCCCACGCGCGCGAGAACTTCGACGAGGCGCAGGAGCGCATCAAGGCGCGCACCGGACGCGATCTCATCGGCGCGATCCTCATCGGTCTCGCTCTGGGCGCGATCGTGCTCGGTTCCCTGCTGTTTCTGAAGTGGATCTTCGTGATCCTCGCGGTCGTCGCAGCGGGCGCCGCGGTGTACGAGCTCGCTCGCGCCTTCCAGACCGCGGGGCGGCGCATCGATCTGATTCCGCAGCTCGTCACCGCGGTGGCCCTCGTCGGTTCGGCGTATGTCGCCGAGACCTGGGCCCTCTGGGTTCTTCTGTTCGCGGGCGTCAGCCTCATCATCGTCTGGCGTCTGATCGGACAGATGCGCGCGCAGGATGCTCGCGTGTGGCGCGACGTCGTGAGTGATGTCTTCGCCAGCGTCCTCATCCCCGTCTACATTCCCTTCCTCACCACCCTGGCGCTGTTGGTGCTGCGCGAAGAGAACGGACAGAACTGGATCATCCTGTTCCTTGCCGTCGTCGTCTCGGCCGACACGGGGGCGTATGCGATCGGCCTGTGGCTGGGCAAGCACCCGATGGCACCGCGCGTGAGCCCCAAGAAGACCTGGGAGGGGCTGGGCGGAGCGGCCCTGTTCGCCATCGTCGCTGCCACCCTCATCTGCATCTTCCTGTTGGGGCTGCCCTGGTGGACAGGTCTCGTCGCCGGGCTCGCGCTGCTGCTGACCGCGACTCTCGGCGACCTGGGCGAGTCGATGATCAAACGTGATCTCGGCATCAAGGACATGAGCTCCTGGATTCCCGGTCACGGCGGCATCCTGGACCGTCTGGACAGCATCCTGCCTTCGGCCGTGGCCGTCCTCGCCCTCCATCACTTCCTTTCACCCCTGGCGGTTCTCTCGTGAGTTCGACTCCTTTCCCGCGTACCACCGGTCGCACCAAGGGCTACGAGCAGCGTTCTGTCGACAGCTTCCTCGCCCACGCACGGTCTGCGTTCGAACGGCGCAGTGATGCCGTGGCGCTCACAGCCGACGACATTCGTCAAGCCGCCTTCCCCCTGGTGAAGGACGGATACGAGATCGCTCCGGTGGATGCCGCGCTCGGACGCATCGAGGATGCCTTCGCCGCACGCGAACGAGATGCCCGCATCCGCGCGGTGGGTGTCGACGGCTGGGTCGAGCAGGCGCGCGCGACCGCGCAGATCGTGTTGGAGCGCATTTCGCGACCTCGGGGCCACCGCTTCCGCCGCGCCGGCGTGCTGCGGTACGGCTATCGAATCGACGAGGTGGATCTCGTGACCGACAAGCTCGTGGGCTACTTCGAGCACGGCGATCGAGTGACCCCGGAGCAGGTGCGCGCGGCGGCGTTCCGCATGCAGCGCAACGGCTATGCGGAGGAACAGGTCGATGCGGTGTTGGACGCCGTGGTGGAGGTCATGCTCGCCGTCACACCCACGCGCTGAGCATCCCCTGATGCCTTCTGCGCACGCTCCGGGTATAGTTATCCCATTGTGACTTCTGCTAACGAGACGAATCCCGTAGAGCGGCGCGGTGGTAGGCGCGCTGCACAGCGTCAGACGAACGCTCCGCAGCTTGTCGTGAAGAAGGCCCGTCGCCGCAGCGCGATGGCCGTGTTCTCGGCACTCGCAGCTGTCGGCTTCGTCGGCGCGACAGTCGCGCCCGTCGCTCTCGCGAGCACGGGTCCGGTCGCGGCTCCGGCACCGGCGGTGACTTCCTCGACGGCGTATCAGCTGTCGGCAAGTGGAGCCCAGGCCTTCACGGCTGCGGATGCGGTCGTCAGCGGTGAGGTCTCGCGCGACTCGTACATGTCGTATCAGACGCCCACCCCTACGCCGACTCCCAC
>NZ_JBJDRI010000065.1:0-7054 GCF_044987425.1 Microbacterium sp. ZW T5_56
TCCTCGGTGTCGGCGTTGTCGCCAGCGGCATCACCGCACTCGTCAGCGGAGCCTGACGACGAACAGGTTGGTTCGCACGACCTCCGACTGCACCGGGTCGGCCAGCGCCCGGCGCGCAGGATCGGCGAGACCGCCGCACAACGTGATGCGGTCCGGCATCGATGGAGCTGAACTTCGCAGACCCAAGACAGGAATTCGACGTCAGTAGCCACCTCCGGGGTCTCGCCTCGCGATCACGGCAGCCCAGCGACGAAGGCGTCGACGCCGGAGGAGGGCGACGTCATCACCCGAGGATCATCGCCCGCGCCCGCCGCCATCGACGCCTGAGCGAGCACCACCACATCGGCGTCGCCCGCGGTCGCGACGGCAGCGGCGATGAGCCGATCATGCCGGTCCTGATCGCCGTCCGCGCGAGCTGCCGCGGCACCATCCACCAGCCGCGAGACGACAGAGATGTCATGACCCGCGGCATCCGCGGCGGCGCGCACGAGCCGCGTGGTCGGACCGAGTGTGGCCGTGAGCGTGGCCAGCACCAGCACCTGTCCGCCGGCCGCCCGTGCAACGGCGTCCCGCGCCATCGCGGCATCGACGCGGGTGAGGTCGACACCCGCTTCCGCGGCAGCATCGGTTGCGGCCTCGCCGATCGACGAGCATGTCACCAGCACAGCCGTCGCGCCCGCGGCTCGCAGCGCCGAGAGGCGCTGGCGCAGGTCCGCTCTCACGTCATCCGTGATGCCCCCGGCGATGGCGCGGGACAGGAGCGTGCCATCGACGACGTGCACCACCTCCAGGTCCGGACGCCGGGACCGCAGCAGGTCATCAAAGACCGGCACCAGCGCGGGAACGGTGTGCAGCACACCCACGCGAACGCTCACGCTGCATCCCGCCACGGGCGAGCGTGACGATCCACCACATCGATGAGGGTACGCAGCCGGTCCGCGGAACGCCGCGCCAGCTCGCCGCGCACATCCGCCGCGCCGACAACATCGCTCCACAGCGCCCGTCCCGCGAGGAATCCACTGGCCCCCTCCTCGCAGGCCGCAGTCACGGCGTCCCCGAAGCGCTCGCGCTCCACACCCTGCGAGAGCACCACCCACGGTGTGCTCATGCAGTCGTTCAGCGCCGCGCTCGCGGCTCGTTGCTGAGCCACCGTGCCGGTGCCAGCGAGGGGGACCTGTGCCTTGTACAGATCCGGCCGGAGAGTGGAGAGTTCACGGGCGGCCTCACGGATCGCGACATCCTGATCGAGGCCCGGGGCGACGCGCACGACCGGCTCGAGCACCGACAACACCCCGCGTGAGCGCGCCTGCTCGATGAAGCGTGCCGCGACTTCCACGCGTGCTTCGCGCCGCTCGTCCCGACGCCAGATCAGCAGCAGCTTCACCGCGTCCACCCCGTCATCCACGAGCGCGAAGGCGTCGCCGTCGATGTCGGTGTCCTCCACGGGCCCGCCGTCCTCCTGATTCAGTGCATCGACGGCGAGGATCACACCGGTGCCCTGCGGAACCGCCGAGCGGACCGTGGCGAAACCGAACTGCGCGTCCGCAAGGAACGCGGAGGCGATGGGCGCGAGCACCTCCGCCACCGCGGTCTTGAAGTCGATCAGCACGTCGTCGGCGGGCCGGCCATGACCGGCAAGATCGAACATGTGGCGCAGACTCTCGCGCTGGTCCATCGCAACCATGGCGAATCCGCCATCGGGGCGGGCGAGGGCATCGAGGGTGGTCATGATTCTCCTTCGGGTGAAACGGGCACCGCGCGAGCGGCGGTGAGGAAACGATCAAACGCGTCGTCGAATCCGGCGGCGGATGCGGCACGGACGGGGCGGGTGGGCAGCGTCGACTCCGGCGACGCAGCGCCCTCCGCGACGGCTGCATGCAGCGCGGCGCCGGCAGCGACCGGCTCTGCGGCGAGACAGCGACGGGTGGGGATGCCGGCGCTCGCGATCAGCGGAGCCCAGCACGCGTATCGGTCGGCGAGCGAGCCGAGAACGATGACGGAAGCGGTGCGCGAAGCCACAAATGCGTCGATGCTCTCGCGCATCCATCGCCCCTGCAACACCAGGGATTGCAGCACGGCACGCGGGCGATCGACCCCGTCGCCGATCACCCGCAGCTGCGCGGCCGGGTCGGGGTCCGGGCACTGACGTCCGGCAGGATAGGGCAAGACCGTCATCGGACTCGTCTCCCAGGCATCGGTCGGAGCGTCACGCAGAGTCCGCAGCGTGCCGGGGCGGCGTCGTTCCTCGTCCGCGAGCAATGCGCCGCAGCTGGGGTTGCCGCCGAGCACCGTGCGGGCGGAGCCGTCGATGGTGCGCGATACCGCGAAACCCGCGGCCACTGCCGCGGCGCGATCGACGCCGTCCGAGATCCGCACGACTGCTTCGGAGGTTCCCAGCGAATCCGCGACATCGCCGGGCTGGCGCGCCCCCGCAGCCCAGGCGCCGACGGCATGATCGTGCCCCGCGACATGCACGGGGACGCCGGCCGGAAGACCGAACTGCGCCGCCGTCGGTCCTGTCACATCGACGCGCTCGCCGGGCGCACGGAGGGCGGGAAGTGCCCGGGAGGACAGCCCGAGCTCACGCAGCAAGGGTTCATCCCACCCGTCATCTGCGAGCAGCATGGTGCGCGCGGCCAGCGTGTGATCGATCGCGCGGGTGCCGGTCAGCGCATGCGCGACGATCTCGGCCACGCCGCTCCAGTGCCGCACCGCCTCGAACACCTCCGGGCGCTCCGCGCGCAGCGCCCCGAGCGTC
Organism: Microbacterium sp. ZW T5_56; assembly: GCF_044987425.1. Taxonomy (NCBI): domain Bacteria; kingdom Bacillati; phylum Actinomycetota; class Actinomycetes; order Micrococcales; family Microbacteriaceae; genus Microbacterium; species Microbacterium sp. ZW T5_56. The sequence goes on from NZ_JBJDRI010000065.1 coordinate 2,759, forward strand.
ACGGCAGCGGGCTTGGTGGTGGCGGGAACGCCGGTGCGGGAGGGGAGGTGCGGATCCCGATCGAGGATCTGCTGCAGGTGCCGCCGATCGACGTGACGATCCCATCGGAGCAGCGGAGTGAGAGCGACGCCAGACGCGTCGAAGGCGGCACCGCTCTCGGCCATCGCGGCGATCCCGACCGCGATCACCGGCGCATCCGCGTGGGCGAGGCACTCACGCGCTGCCGCGGCGGTCGCGACGACCAGCCCGTCGACGTCGTCTGGCGTGAGGCGGCGAGAAGTGTGCACGATACGCACGCCGGTGAGCACATCCACGAGGACGGCCTTCGTAGAGGTGCTTCCGATGTCCAGCCCGAGCGCCAGAGTCACGCCTGTGCGCACCTCCCCGGGTGGCGGCGAAGCACACCCGCCATGCTCGGCGCAAGCCCCCGGACGTGCGGTATCACCGCCCCTAGCGTCGGGGAGTGACGTGTTCGAGTCCCTGTGCCCCGATCGGGGAATGGTTGCATCGACGGGAGGTCGCATCGTATAGTCACAGCCATGTGGTAACGATGCCACATTTCGACGGGAGTTGTGCGATGGAAGACACGAGATGCCTGATCCGCTCACGGGAACGGGTGCGCTCATGAGTGCCACCGCCACGCCGAAGAGCAAGAAGCCCTCGGTGCGCGGTCGGCTGAGAAAGCCACGCGAGCGCTACGACAAGCGCGAAGCGCTGGCGGGATACCTCTTCATCTCGCCCTGGATCATCGGGTTCCTGGTGTTCACCGCCGGTGCGATGATCTACAGCCTCTACATCTCCTTCAGCAGCTACAACCTGGCCACCAATACCGCCAGGCCCATCGGGATCGAGAACTACGCGAACCTGTTCAGCGACCCGCGGGTCGGCGTCGCGCTCAGCAACACGCTGTTCTACGCCGTGCTGGCTGTGCCGCTGGAGATCATCGTGGCGCTGTTCCTCGCGATGCTGCTCAACCGCGTCGGCCGGGGAGCCGGATTTTTCCGCACGCTCTACTACCTTCCGAAGATGACCCCGGCGGTGGCGACGGCGTCGATGTTCTTCCTGCTGCTCAACGGCAACAACGGTGCGGTGAACCAGTTCCTGCGCTTCTTCGGAATCTCGGGACCACAGTGGCTGGTGGATCCCGCCTGGGTGAAGCCGAGCATCGTGCTGATGACGCTGTGGACGGTGGCGGGAACGATGGTCATCTTCCTCGCCGCGCTGAAGAACGTGCCGGCCGATCTCTATGAGGTCGCCTCGCTCGACGGCGCGGGACCCGTACGCAAGTTCTTCGCCATCACGTTGCCGATGATCTCGGGTGCGATCTTCTTCAACGTGATCGTGCTGTCGATCGCTGCGTTCCAGGTGTTCGACCAGGCATACATCCTGTTCTGGCGAGACCAGAGCAACTCGTCGCCCGAGGCGTCGCTGTTCTACGCGATCTACCTCTTCCAGCAGGCGTTCCGACAGTTCAACTTCGGTTTCGCCGCTGCGATGGCCTGGCTGCTCTTCGTGATCATCATGATCATCACGGTGATCCAGGTGAAGTTCGGCAACAAATTCGTCTACTACGAGGGAGATCGCTGATGTCCGCTCCACTGCAGCAGCTGCCCCGTCCCTCGCGGCCGGGTCGTGAACTGGACACCGTTGCGGTCACGGTGCCGCGTCGGTCCCGCTGGCGTCGCAACATCGCTCGGCCACAGACGCTCGCAGGGCGTGTGGTGCTCGCCGTCCTGCTCATTGGTTTCGGACTGGTCTTCCTTTACCCGTTCGCCTGGCTCGTGGCGGCCAGCCTCAAGCCGCGCGGCGAGGTGTTCGACAACTCGCTGATCCCGAAGACGTTCACCCCCGGCAACTACGCCGAGGTGTGGAACCAGCTGCCGCTGCTCAGCTGGATGGGCAACAGCATCGGGATCGCGCTGCTCGCCGCCACGGCGGTGGCGCTGTCCAGCTCGGTGGTGGCGTTCGGGTTCGCCTACTTCCGCTTCCCCGGTCGCGGGCTGCTGTTCGGTCTCGTGCTGGCCACGATGATGCTGCCGGGCGCGGTCACGATGATCCCGATCTACCTGATCTGGAAGGAGACCGGACTGCTCGGCACCTGGGTTCCGCTGTGGGGCATGAACCTGTTCGGCTCGGCCTTCTACATCTTCCTGCAGCGACAGTTCTATCTGGGGCTGCCCAAGGAGCTCTTCGAGGCCGCGCGCCTGGATGGAGCGAGCTACTGGGGACTGTTCTGGCGCATCGCCATGCCGCTGTCGATCCCCTCGTTCATCATCGTTTTCCTGTTCGAGTTCCAGGCGAGCTGGAACAACCTGCAGGCGGCGCTGATCTACCTCAACGCCGGGTCGGTGGAGGACTTCACCGCCCCGCTGGGCATCGCCTACGCGATGACCAAATACAGTCCCACGGCCGGTGGTCACGGTGACTACCAGTACGTGATGGTCGCGTCGCTCATCGTGACGCTGCCGATGCTCATCCTCTTCGCGTTCGGTCAGCGGTACTTCATCGAGGGTGTAGCCACGCAGGGGCGCAAGGGCTGAGACCCGCGAGAACACGAGATCACGAGAACGCGAGATCACGAGAACGCGAGATCACAACGAGAACTCAAGATCACGAGAACTCAAGACCACGACGACAACTCAAGACCACGACGACAACTCAAGACCACACATACACACATAACACTCGGCGTCATTGCCTCTCCGTCCGACGAAAGACGATGTGGGAAGGTCCCCACATCGCGGCGAGGCAGCACCGCCCAACGAAAGGAATGACATGCGCAAGCGCATTCTCGGAATCGCGGCGATGGCCGCCGCGTCCGCTGTCGTACTGTCCGGTTGCGGTGGGGGAGGCGACGACGGCGCGGCCGCCGGCGTGGACTTCTCCGCCAAGCCCACCGGCACGCTGAAGGCGTGGGGGTTTGAGAACGCCGACGATGTGGGCCAGTCCCGCGTCGACTACGCCGCCGGCCAGCTGAGCGACGTGACGGTGGATCTGGACGCCACCGCCTTCGACGCGCAGAAGTTCACCACGCGCCTCGCCAGCGGTGACGTGCCGGACGTGGTCCAGATGGATCGGCGCTACGTCACCACCTACGCCGCCCAGAAGCTGATCATGCCGCTGGATGAGTGCTTCACGGCGCAGGATGTGTCGCCGCGCGATCACTGGTACCCGTTCGTCGTGGACGACGTCACCTATGACGATGCCACGTGGGCGGTGCCGCAGTTCTACCAGCCGCCGGCCATCCTCCTGAACAAGAAGGTGCTGGCCGAGGCGGGCGTCAGCTCCGAGGAGATCGACACGTCGAAGCCGGACGTGCTGCTCGCGGCGATCGCGAAGATGTACCAGGAGAACGGCGGGGTGCCCAGCCGCCTCGGCTTCGACCCGGTGGCCACCGGCCAGGGTGGCATGTGGATTCTCGGCACCGGCGGCAAGCTCAACGATGACAAGGGTGCCCCCACCCTGGACGACCCGAGCAACATCGCCGGCATCGAGCTGCTGAAGAAGATCACCGACGCGCAGGGCGGTTACGCGTCCGTCAAGAGCTTCACCGATTCCTTCGACACCTTCGGTGACGACAACCAGTACGTCAAGGGTCAGGTGGGCGCGCAGATCAATGCGCAGTGGTACCCCAACGTGCTCTCGACCTACGTGGACCAGCTCCAGTTGGAGGCCGTGCCCTTCCGCAACGCGGATGGTGAGCCGTTCTCAGTGGCCTCGGGCACCGCGTTCGTGATCCCTGCGGGGGTGAAGAACCCCGCAGCGGCTTGCGCCTGGATGATCAACCTCACCTCCGACGACGCGTGGGATGCGGCGGGCGATGCTCGCGGCGAGACGCGTGCGAAGGACGGCGGCATCAACACCGGCCTGTTCACCGGTTCGCCGGGCGCCGACAAGGCGCTGCGTGACAAGTGGGTCAAGCCCAGCGGCAACGCCGACTTCGATCAGGTGATCTCCGCCTACTACGACGTGGTGGATTACGGTCAGTCGTTCGGATCCTCGCCGGCCGGTCAGGAGATCCAGAATGAGCTGAACAACGCCATCACCGCGGCGCTGCTCGGTGACAAGACTCCGGAGCAGGCGCTGGCCGACGCTCAGAAGGCGGCGATGCGCGCCTACGACAATGCCACCGCGGGATAGCAGGGACTGACGAGAGGGCGGGTCGATACGTGAACTGCTCCCTGGAAGTTGGACTGATGAATTCAGTTCTGACATTCAGGGAGCAGTTTCATGCATCCACGCAGTTCGCTTTCCGATGACCAGCGTGCCACGGCGGTAGCGTTGTTTGAGGCCGGT
>NZ_JBJDRI010000066.1:0-5550 GCF_044987425.1 Microbacterium sp. ZW T5_56
GCCGCCATCTACGCCAACTTCTTCACACACCACTGGATCTGGGACCTGCGCTGGGTGCTGACCGTGATCGTCGTGCTGTTGTGGGGCATGACGGTGATGCACGCGCGAGTGTGGCGTCGGCCGGCGCACAGGCGGACGTGGCGGATACACGAAGGTGACGAGCACGACGGAGATGATCATCAGCAGACCCCAGCTGGAGAGCTTGGACAGCGACACCAGCTGCCAGCCATCCGCCTGGCCCGGGTACTGCCAGGCGCCGAAACGGGTGCCGATGTTCTCCGCGATCCAGATGAAGACCGCCACGCCCAGGAACACCGGGATCAGGGGAAGGCGGATGGTCCGACGCCACACTCGCGCGTGCATCACCGTCATGCCCCACAACAGCACGACGATCACGGTCAGCACCCAGCGCAGGTCCCAGATCCAGTGGTGTGTGAAGAAGTTGGCGTAGATGGCGGCAGCGACGATAGCCGTCGCCCATACCGGCGGATAGCGCACGAACCCGAGATCGAACAGGCGATACACGCGCACCAGGTACGAGCCGACCGCGGCATACATGAACCCGGAGAACAGCGGAACGCCGGCGATCCGCAGCACACCACCGGCGTCGTACTCCCAAGACCCGACGTCCGTCTTGAACAGCTCCATCACGGTCCCGGTGATGTGAAACAGGACGATCACCCACACCTCACGACCGGCCTCCAGGCGGGTGATCAGCATGATGATCTGGATGGCGATGGCGATGAGGGTCAGCAGGTCGTTGCGCGTGAGCAGAAGGTCGTCAGGGTACAGCACGCGCACCAGCATGATGGCCAGCAGCAGCGCAGCGCCGAAGACGCAGGCCCAGGCCTGCTTGGCCACGAACACCGCGAACTCCACCGCCGCACCGCGCCAGCCGGTGTTCGGGGCGCGTGCCAGCAGTCGCCGCGCACGGGAGTCGATTCGGGCTTCGAGCCGCGTCGGGTTCAGCACCCCGCGACCCTAGCGCACGGATTCGAGAGGATTCCCGCTCAGGCGTCCGGCGGGTAGACCGGCGCCGTGCCGGTTCCCTCGCTGATGATGGCGGCGACGTTCTCCTCGGTGGTGGTGTTCTCGCCGGGGCGGTTGGGCTTACCGGTGCCGTGGTAGTCGCTTGATCCGGTGACGATCAGGTTGTAGCGCTTGATCAGAGCGCGCAGTGCCCGCTTGCCGTCGGCGGTGTTCTCCCGATGATCGATCTCGAAACCGGCGAGTCCCAGCTCGATGAGCTCTTCCAAGATGGTGATCGGGAGCATGCCGGCGCGGCCGTGTGGTGCGGGGTGCGCCATGATCGGTACTCCCCCGGCGTCACGGATGAGCCGCACGGCCTCGCGCGGATCCGGAGAGTACAGCGGGACGGTGTAGCCGGTGCGCGGGTGCAGGATGCCGGCGAAAGCCTCCTCCCGATCCTGAACGATGCCGCGGGCGATCAGCGCGTCGGCGATGTGGGGCCGCCCGATCGTCGCATCCTCGAGGCGCTGGGCGAGGACGTCATCCCAGGTGAGTGTGTAGTCGGCGGCGATGTTACCCACGATCCGCTCGGCGCGACCGAGTCGATCCGCGCGGATACGCTCGGTCTCGGCGACGAGGTCGGCGTCTTGGGGATCGAACAGATACGCCAGCATGTGAATGCTCTGCCACTGGTAGCGCGTTGACAGTTCCATGCCGGGAATCAGCGTCATGCCGAGTTCGCGTGTGCGCGCCGCCGCCTCGCTCCACCCTGTCGTGGTGTCGTGATCGGTGAGGGACACCGTGCGCAGGCCGTGCGCATGTGCTGCCGAGATCACATCCGTCGGGTGCTCGGTGCCATCCGAGCGCGACGAGTGCAGGTGCAGGTCGGCGGGACCGCGGAAGCGCACGTCGATGGTCATCTTCTGAGCGTATCGCGGGCATGCGCGGACCGTTCTCTCAGCGGGGCGGCCTAGGCTCGCAAGCGTGTTGCGAATGCTCGGTCTGTTGATCACGGTGTGCGCCGCGATCGCAACGGCGATCGTGACGTGGCCGCAGTTCTTCCATCTCGAGCGCACCTTCCCGTTCGCCCAGGGCGTCGCCTCGCGCGGACTCCTGGCGGTCGTCTTCGTGTGCGTGGCCATCCTCGCCCTGCTGCTTTCCTTCGCGAAGTCGATCCGCGGTTTCGCGGCTTCGCTCGCGATCATCGGCATCATCGGTGCCGGCGCGAACGGCGCGATCCTCGCCGTGCGCGGCTTCGGCACGCAGGCCCTGCCGGAGAAGACGGCGACGAGCCTTCGCGTGATGGCGTGGAACACGGCCGGTGAGGCGACACCCGCGGACACCATCGCGGAAACGGCCGTGGCCATGGACGCCGACATCGTCTCGCTGCCCGAGACCGCGGAGTCGGTGGGTGAGCGCGTCGCCGTCGCCATGCGCGATCTCGGGCGTCCGATGTGGGTGTTGCACGTCTCGTTCAACCAGACCGACTACGAGGGTCCGCAGGCGTGGGAGACCACGATCCTCATCTCCCCCCAGCTCGGCGACTACTCGGTGATCCAATCGTCAGAGGACGGCACCAGCAACACCGGGTCGCTGCCCAGCGCGGTGGCCATGCCCGTCGATGGCGATGGCCCCACAATCGTCGCCGTCCATGCGGTCGCCCCGCGCCCGGCGCAGATGTCCGGGTGGGAGAAGGACCTGCAGTGGATCGCCGATCAGTGTGCCGACGGCAACGTGATCCTGGCTGGCGACTTCAACGCCACGATCGATCACATGGCCTCCCTCGGCACCGGTGACGGACAGATGGGCCAGTGCACGGATGCCGCGGCCATCACCGGCAACGGCGCAGTGGGCACCTGGCCGACGGGCATCCCGGCACTCGCGGGCGTTCCGATCGACCATGTGATGACATCGAAGTCCTGGACGGCGACGGGCTCCGTGGTGCTGCGCTCGCTCGATGACTCCGGCAGCGACCACCGCCCTCTCATCGTCCAGCTGGAGCCGACCGGCTGATCTTCGCGCACCCCCTCGTGAGAGGATGGATGCATGAGCACGACAGGTGACGAGGCCCCCGTGGCCGAGACCGAGACTCCCGCAGTCAGCAACCGCAAGCAGCCGTTCCCCCAAGGATTCCTCGACACCATCTCCGAGGGGTGGGCCGAGCGCGACGAAGCGCCGGCACCCGCTCGCGAGCAGGCCGCTTTCGCCGCGCGTCGGCGTGCTGCGGTATCGGCGGCGTTTCCCGGTCAGCGACTGGTGATCCCGGCCGGCGCCGTCAAACAGCGCAGCAACGACACCGACTACCCGTTCCGCGCGCATTCCGCGTTCAGCCACCTGACCGGGTGGGGAAGCGAGTCCGAGCCCGATTCGATGCTGGTGCTCGACCCCACCGATGACGGGCACACGGCCACGCTGTACTTCCGCGAGCGGGCCGACCGCACCACGTCCGAGTTCTACTCCGACGCCTCGATCGGCGAGTTCTGGATTGGCCCTCGTCCGTCCCTGGGCGCGGTGGCGGTGGACCTCGGTCTGCAGACCGCGCACGTCGATTCGTTCGAGGCACACGAGGGCGACCTGGTCGTCGAGAGCGATGACGCCCTGACCTCGTTCGTCTCGGAGCTGCGATTCGTCAAGGACGAGTACGAGATCGCGCAGATGCGCGAGGCCGTCCGTGTCACCGCCGACGGTTTCGACGACATCATCCGCGAGCTTCCGCGCGCCATCGCCCACGCGAAGGGCGAGCGGGTCGTGGAGGGGGTCTTCCACCAGCGCGCGCGCACCGACGGCAACTGGGAAGGCTACGACACGATCGCGGCGTCGGGAGCCCACGCCACCTACCTGCACTGGACCCGCAACGACGGCGCCGTCCGCCCGGGCGATCTCATCCTCGTCGACGCCGGTGCCGAACTCGACAGCCTCTACACGGCCGACATCACCCGCACGCTGCCGGTGTCCGGGACCTTCACCGACATCCAGCGCAAGATCTACGAGGCGGTGCGGGAAGCGGCCGATGCGGCCTTCGCCATCGTGAAGCCGGGCATCCGCTTCCGCCAGGTGCACGAGACCGCCATGACCGTGATCGCGGCGCATGTGGCCGAGTGGGGCCTGCTTCCGGTCACGGCCGAGGAGGCCCTGGATGCCGATCGCGGCGGCCAGCACCGCCGGTACATGGTCCACGGCACCAGCCACCACCTCGGCATCGATGTCCACGACTGTGCTGCGGCTCGTCGCGAGATGTACTACGACGGCGCCATCGAGGAGGGCATGGTCTTCACGATCGAACCCGGCCTGTACTTCCAGGCGGACGATCAGACCGTGCCTGCGGAGTACCGCGGCATCGGCGTCCGCATCGAGGACGACATCCTCGTCACCGCAGACGGTGCCGAGAACCTCTCGGCTGCGATCCCGCGCACGGCAGACGACGTGGAAGCCTGGATCGCCCGCGTGCAGCGCGGCTGATCACCGATACGACGAGACGCCCGCGTGAGGAGATCCTCGCGCGGGTGTCTCGTCGTGTTTGGAGTTCAGCGCAGGATCTCAGCGTTCAGGATCTCGGCGTTCAGGATCTGAGCGTTCAGGATCTCAAAGTTCAGCCCAGAAGGAAGTCGCGCACGATCGGTGCCAGCTCGGCCCCGATCACGTCTGCCGGGCGCTTGTGTCCCTTGACCTCGAAGCCGTGCGTTGCGCCCTCCACCCAGTGCAGGCGCGCGTTGGCGCAGGCAGCCACGGCCTCTTCCAACTGGGCGTGCGGATCGACGAAGGGGTCGCGGGTGCCGGAGACGAACAGCTGAGGCTGCGCGATCTTCCGCAGGTGCTCGACGCGCGGCGACTCCGGCTTCCCCGGCGCATGAAGCGGGTAGCCGAGGTAGACCAGCCCTGTCGTGGGGAGTCCGTCGGCCACCGCCATCGAGGCCATCCGTCCGCCATACGAGCGCCCGGCGAACCAGACAGGGCCCGCCAGATCGGGGTGCTCGCCTGCGTGCGCGGCGACGGCGGCCCAGGCAGCCAGCGCGTGCGTCGCGGGGCCGGGCATTCGACGCCCGGCCTCGACGTAGGGGAAGTTGAAGCGCACCGTGGCGATGCCGCGCTCTCGCAACGCCGTCGCCATCCCCACCAGGAAGCCGTGATCCATCGTCGATCCCGCGCCGTGGGCGAGGATGAGTGTGGCTCGGGCGTCGGCGACGGGCTCGACGGCGATGTGAATTGCAACCTCCGTCCCCGTCGGCAGCAGGACAGGGATCGTGGACGTACCGCCGGGTGTCACGGGCGGCGCTCGGCGCCGTCGTCCGTCGCCGTGTCGCTGTCGCTGTCGCTGTCGCTGTCGCTGTCGGGGGCACCGTCGATGACGTCGCCCGGAGCCTGGTCGGCGGCAGGAGCCGGAGCCGAGCTGTCCGCAGGCGCGACGGCATCAGGGGCAGCCGGACCCCCAGGGGCAGCCGGACCCTCAGGGGCAGCCGGCCCCTCAGGGGCAGCCGGACCCTCAGCGTCGGCCCGGGCCTCGCCGGTGGCGGGGTTCACGCGCACACCGACACGGGGCGGGCCCTCGGGGCGCTGCGCGGCGGGGGTCGACCCGTCTCCTAT
>NZ_JBJDRI010000067.1:0-4036 GCF_044987425.1 Microbacterium sp. ZW T5_56
CGCCAGAGCCACCCGAGCCCCCACCGGATCCTCCCGTGCCTCCTCCGCCTCCTGAGCCTGTGGGGCGTGCGTGCGGGTGGCCGGTCGCGTCAAGTGGGGTTGAGTGGTGTCCGCTGGGCGCACCGGGGAGGAGTTTGCCGAGGAGTTCGATGACGGAGGCGATACCGCGTCCGAGGGGGCCGAGCCCGCGAAGGAACGTGGTGAGCGCGTCGAGGACTTTGGAGATGACGCGACCGACTTTGGCGACGAGTGCCGCGACTTTCATGCCGAACTGGGCCATCGCGACGGGGGCGCCGAACCCGATGGTTGCTGCTGTGGTGGCGGCGGCGGAGATCGCGGAGCCGACGAGCTGGCTGATAACGTCGCGAACCACGTCGTGCACCATCTGCACCAGGGTGGACGCGATCTGCAGTCCGGTGGCGATCGCGTTGGACCAGTCGCTTGCGCCGCGGAGGTGCGCGATGAGCGTGTTGGCGTGCACGAGGTACGCGTCGATGGTCTCACCGGCCATACCGTCGAGCTGTGGCAACAACCCTTGATACCCGTCCGCGAGTTGAGCGAGGTACGCACTGGTGTTGCTCCAGGTGCCGGAGAAGGAGGCGACCTCAGCGGCATCTCCGGTGAAGTCGTTGAACCACGACTTGAGTGGCTCGATATGATCCAGCACCCACCCGAGGCCATTGGCGATGAGCGTGCCGATCGGGTCGATGAGCGCCCCGACCGTATCGAGCGCGGTCGATGCCACGGCAAGGGCACCGGCTGCCCAGTCGCCAGAGGAGATCGAGTGCGCGACGTCTTCCACGTCTTGCAGGAGAAACGCGCCCGCGAACGCGGACGTGGTGTCGACGCGATCCGCGACGAGCGGGTTCCCGTCACTCATTCCAACACCCCACCGAAAATGCTTCCGCTCCCGGCGGGCGCAGGGGCGGGCAGGGATTCAACATTCTTCAGGAGAACGTTCAGGGCAGCGATGTTTCCGTCCTCCATGGCGCGGAAGTCGTCGGCGGTGCTTCGGAGTTCATCGCTCGTGCGCTGAAGTACGTCCTGAGCCTGTTGGATGTGGTTGATCACGAGGGTGCTGGCGGTCAGTGCGGGTGGCACCATCCAGGCACACATCACCCCGAACGCCCCACCACCGAGATTGATACCGCGGACCGCGTCCAACGCGACGGTGACGTCCGTGGCGAGTTGTTCCACCTGTTGCGCGTGCGCGGTCAGCTTGGATGGGCTGATTGCGATGCGGTCGGTTACCACCGCAGATCCCCGCTCTGGTCCGCGCCTTCGATATCGATGGCGAGCTGGTCCGCGGTGAGCTTCACGATCGGATCATCCGCGCCCAGCAGCTCGGTCGTGATCGCGAGAGATTGCTCCCGCACGCGGATCGTCGCGACACGGATCAGGTCCAGGACTTCACGAGACACGGCCCGTCCGCCACGACCCAGAGCCTCGTCGGAGATGTCCAGCGCTGCGACCTGCCCGGACGCATCCACCTCGACCGTGATGTCCCGCTGACGCGACTGCGCCCGCCCGCGTACCTGCGCGATCTGTTCCTGCATCAGCGGCAACGCCTTCGCCCGGGCTTCCGCCCGTGCGACATCCTCCTGGATTCGCGCTAACGATTCTTCAGGGTTGCTGAACACCATGATGCCTCCCCCTCTGGCATCGGGAAGCATATGCGTCTCACTCGCTCTTGCGCAATGCGCTCTCACGTTCCTGTGGAAACGCGGCACGTGTGGGTAATACACACCATCGATCTGTGTGTATCGGGCACACATTCATTCGTTGTCCGCAGATTTCTTCTGTCCTATGTCTTGGTCTTCCGTGATCGGAGATCTCGGATTATCCTGTTGTCGATTGCTGCTCTTTTTTGCGCGCTGTGGGGGTGCGCGGGCGGCAGTACTTGGGGGGTGTGTTGTGGCTGAGAAGATTTCTGCTGAGGCGGGTGCGCTACTCGCTGGTGCGAATGCGGTGAACGACACGAACGCGGCGATCGCGGCGAACGTGCGTGCGGTGGATGGTGCGGCTGGTGCGACGCGTCCGTTGTGGACGGGTCCTGCGGCGAACCAGTATTTCTCGCTCGTGGAGCGGTGGGAGGCTGAGGCCCGCAAGATCAACCAGGTGCTGGTGACGCTGGAGGGTGCTCTGCGGGGTACGGCGTCTGACCAGGCGGCGACGGATGAGTCGAACCAGCAGATCATTGGCGGCCTGGGCGCGACTCTCGCCTGAGCCACCCCGGATACTTCGAAGGATTTTGACGATCATGGACTCTTTCTCCGTCAACCCGGCAGCGCTTGAGGCGCTGTCGTCCGACATCAACCAGCGTGGTAAGGCCATCAACCAGTCTCTGGAGAACCTGGACTCGAAGGTCTCCACGCTGCGTGCTTCGTGGGAGGGTGACGCGCAGGTCGCGTACGACACCGCTCACGCCGCCTGGTCGCGCTCGATCAACCAGATGAACGCGCTGCTGATCCAGATCGGTCAGCAGACCGACGCCATCAAGGGCGACTACCTCCGCAGCGACCACAAGTCCAAGGGCCGCTTCGAAATCTGACCTCGAACGGGCCCGGTGCCGGCGAGGAGCGTAGCTTCCTCGCCGGCACCCATCCGATTCATCCGGCCCATGTGACGGAGGGTCGGGCTTCACATGATTGAGGGGAATCATGACGATCAGTCGCAGAGCGATTCGCATCGATGCCGATGCTCTCGCCGCGGGAATCAAACGCCTCCAACAGGCCACAGCTGACGCGGCCGGCGTCACCGACCTGTCCCAGATGGGCCACGGGCTGCAACAGTTCCAGCTCAGCTACCGCCCGCTGGCGATGAGCGCCTGGGTTAGCCAACTCCAAGCAGAGCTCGCCGCGCGCGCCGCGGACGCCGCGACGCTGAACGGCAAAGTCCTCACCCGGGTCAGTGATCTGCAGGCCACGATCGCTGATTTCCAGCAGACCGACGCGAACGCTGCCACCGACGCGCAGAAGCTCCTGGACCAGATCACGGACGCCAGCGGAGTGCCCGCGACGCCAGTCACCGGCGAAGCCGGTGCCGCACCGGGACAGGTCGCGGGCGAGTTCGGTTAAACCGCTCTCACCCATCACTGGTCGCGCCGCTTGTTTGCGCGGCGCACAGAACTTATTTCAGGGGAGTCATCATGGAGATCATGCGTGTCGATGACGGCGGCGGTGCGGACTGGGAAGCCGAACTGAACCGCCTCGCATCAATGGAGACCGAAACGGAACTGCCCTACGCGCAAGCCATCAGCGACGCACTCCTCGACATCTCCAACGTGCTACGCGGTGTCGCGTCGGAAGGTATCGACGGCGACACCGGTGACGCAGCACGGGCCGCGTTCAACAGCGACGCGAACGAAGCCGCACAACTCTCCGACGATGTGGCGACACTCATCCAGAACCTTCGAGTCATGAACTCGGATCGGCGCATCCTCGCCCGAGAACACTGCCACGCACTCGACGCCTACCCCGAAGCCCTCAACTCCGACGACGAGTACCAACTGTGCACTGCCGAAACCGGATCAACCTGGCAACTCGGGCCACTGACCTTCACCATCACCGACGGCATCATCGATGCCCTCAACACCTACTTCCACACCCAACGCCAAGCCCGCGCCCAAGAAGGCGTCAAAGCCGTCGCAGACCGCATGGACTACTGGGCCCAACAATTCAACACACAACCGCGCCTCTCCGGTCGTCACTGGGAGCAAACGGGCGGAACTGAGTTTAGGCCAGATCAGGGTGATTTCAGTGGTGGTACGGGACCCGCTACTGGCGGTGGAGACGGTTCCTTCAACATGTACCCGGGTGCCGGCGACAATCCCGCCGGACACGTTCCGCCCGGGATCACCTACACGCCACCGAGCGATCCCGGCACTGGAGATGAGACGAGCCCAACGGTACCCACGTTCCCGGTAACCCCACTTCCCGACCACCCCGACGACGGCACCTATGTGGATTGGCCGGTGCCCACATACCCCACCCTGCCGCCCGATGACGTGAACTCCCTGCCCGCGACGCCGGACTAC
>NZ_JBJDRI010000068.1:0-3666 GCF_044987425.1 Microbacterium sp. ZW T5_56
CCTCAGGGGTCTCCGCCACAACGGGTGCCGCCGCCGGGGTTACGGCTACGACAGCACCCGCGGGCGGCCAAGGCTCGCCGTCCTCGGCACGCGGGAGTCCGCGGCGCAGATCCTGACCGCTGAAGGCGGACACGGCCGCCGCGGCTCCGGCGGGTGCAGCGGCAGACGCTGTCGCTGGTGCCGGCGGCGTAGAAACGTCAGCGACCGTGGGCGTGGCAGGCTGCGCCGAGGTGGATCCGGGCGCGGCAGCAGAAACCGTGGCGGCCGTGACCTGCGGCCACGGCTCACCATCCGCCGTGCGCGGCAGCCCGCGACGCACTGTGACACTCACTGGGCCTCCAACGGTGTCCGCCGCGACAGCGGTGCGCGAGGGGTCGGCGTCGGCCGAGGCTCCATTAGCGCCTGCGGCGACCGCGACTCCGAGTCCGGCTCCGGCTCCGGCTCCGGCTCCGGCTCCGGCTCCGGCTCCGGCTCCGGCTCCGGCTCCGGCTCCGACTCCGACTCCGACTCCGACTCCGACTCCGACGGTATCGGTGGCTGCAGCCGCGTTCACCATGCCAGCGGTGTCAGCGCTCGTGCTGTCTGCGGCGCGCGCAGGCGCAGGCGCAGGCGCAGCAGGATTCGTGACCGCAGCAGTCTCCGCGGTGCCGGCGACATGCGAGGTTTCAGCGGCTGCCGCGGTCGCAACGGCGGCGACCACATCGGCGGGCGGCCAGGGCTCGCCCGCGGCTGTCCGCGGAAGCCCCTGTCGGAGGCGAACGGGAGGCACCAGCTGCGACGCAGCGGGCACCGAACCCAGCACAGGCGGCTCCACAACTGGAGGTTCAACAACAGCCGGCGTCACCGACGGTGCCACGCTTGTGTCCACGGCGCGAACGTGAGACTCCGATGACCCCACCTCCGTGGCACCGGGAGCATTTCCCGTGCCCGACACGACAGCAGCGGTGGCCGTGCCCGCATCAGGGCTGACCACGACCGCCTCGGACGCCGGAACCACGACCGCCTCGGCCCCCGGAACCTCGACCCTCGGAACCACGGCCACCCGAACGTCCGTCGCCGGAACCTCCGCCGCACCCGTCGTGAGCGCAGCGTCGAGGACCCCGTCCGCCACCGTCGCCGCGTCGGGCCAGGCGTCGCCACCCGCTCGCCGCGGGAGTCCACGGCGTACCGTCGTGCCGTACGTCGCCATGCGTCCTACTTTCGTGCTTCGAGAGCCTCGATGAGCTGCGGGACGACCGTGAAGATGTCGCCCACCACACCAAAGTCAGCGATATCGAAGATCGGGGCGTCGGCGTCCTTGTTGATCGCGACGATGGTCTTCGCCGTCTGCATTCCCGCGCGGTGCTGGATCGCGCCGGAGATGCCGAGAGCGACATACAACTGCGGAGAGACCGAGACACCGGTCTGTCCCACCTGGTGCGCGTAGGGGATGTAGCCGGCATCGACGGCTGCGCGCGAGGCGCCGACCGCGGCGCCGAGAGCGTCAGCGAGACGGTCCACGAGCGCGAAGTTCTCTTCGGAGCCCAGCCCACGACCACCCGAGACGACCCGTGCGGCGCCGCGCAGGTCGGGGCGCGATGACGTGGCCGTCTCCTCATCGAAGGCCGTGATCGCACCAGCGGGACGGCCGGACGGCGCGACCTCGAGGTTCTCCGCGGCCACCGGCTGGGGCGCCAGTCGCGCATCGACGGACCCGGCACGCAGCGTCACGACGAGCGGGCCGAAGGTTGCAGCGGAGACCGCGTTGAAAGCGCCGCCGTAGACGGAGTGGTCGGCGACGACGCCCTCCTCGTCGCGACGCACACCCACCGCATCGGCCGCGAGCACGGCTCCGGTGCGGATGGCGAAGCGCGCCGCGAGGTCACGGCCGTCCGCGGAGTTGTTGACAAGCACCGCGTCAGGCCGCACCAGGGCCGCGGCGGCGACCAGGGCATCGGCGGCGGGAACGCCGAGGGCGGCGCCGTCGGACAGTTCGGAGATCAGTACGCGCGTGGCCCCCGCCTCTGCGGCGGCGGTGGCAGCGGCGTCTCCGGTGCCTGGGGCGGCGATCACGAGCGCGATCGGAGTGCCGGCCTGCGCGGCGGCACCCAGCAGACCCGGAGCCGCGGGGCCGAGGGCACCGGTGGGCGTGGCTTCGAGGGCGACGAGGATGGAATCTGCAGCGAAGTCGGTCATGATCCTGCCCCTCACACCAAACGGTTCTGAACGAGGAACTCGGCGAGCTTCGTGCCCGCGTCGCCCTCATCGACGATCTTGATGCCCGCCTGACGCGCGGGCTTCTCGGCCACAGACACCATGATCGACCGGGCCTGGGAGGCGGGGTCGACGGTGATGCCGAGGTCGACGAGCGAAAGGGTCTCGAATGGCTTCTTCTTCGCCGCCATGATGCCCTTGAAGTTGGGCATGCGCGCGTCGGGCAGCGCCTCGGTGATGGAGATGACAGCGGGAAGCGGGGCGGTCACCTGCTGCACACCGCCGTCGACGCCACGTGTGCCGGAAACGGCGCCACCGTCGATCGTGACCGACGCGAGAGCGGTCAGCGCCGGAACCTCGAGCAGTTCGCCGAGCATCGCCGGAACCATGCCGCCCGTGCCGTCGGTGGACAGGTTGCCGGCGATCACGAGATCGAATCCGGCGCGCCTGATGGCAGCCGCGAGCACCTCCGCCGTGAGCGTGAGATCCGCCCCCACCAGCTCGTCGTCGACCACGTGGATCGCGTCGGTCGCACCCATCTGCAGACCCTTGCGGACCGTGGCGGCCGCACTCTCCGGGCCCATCGACAGCACCGTGACGGTGGTGTCGGCGGCGGAGTCCGCGTGGCGCAGGGCCACCTCGACGGCGCGCTCGCCGATCTCATCGAGAACCACATCGCCGGCGCCGCGATCGGCGAGACCCGTCTGCAGGCTCAGCTTGCGATCCCCGTATGTGTCGGGGACTTCCTTCACCAGGACGATGATCTTCATCGACGCTCCTCCCGTTCTGCGTCGAGTCTATGTCGAACACCAGGTATGTACCCATTCGGGTACGGAAAATCCGTGCGGGTACGGCCGCGCCCCACGAATGTATACATACGCCGGATTCCGGGTGGCGATGCCCGAAGCGCCATATGCGGACGGGTAGCGTGGGACGGCAGGAGGGACCATGGCCAACAACCGACCGCTCGCGGTGGATCCGATCGCCGAGGCGAAGCGCCAATGGCTCGCGCACGGTTGGACGGATGCCGCTGCAGGAATGACCGCGGTGACCAGCCTGATGCGCGCGCAGCAGCTCATGCTGGCGCGCGTCGAGGCAGCGCTGAAGCCGTTCGATCTCTCGTTCGCCCGCTACGAGATGCTGCGCCTGCTGGCGTTCACGCGAGAAGGACGCATGCCGATGGCCAGCGCCACCGCCCGCCTTCAGGTGCACCCGACAAGCGTCACGAACACCGTGGACCGGCTCGCCAAGGCGGGACTGCTGCGTCGCCTTCCCCACCCGATCGACGGTCGTGCCGCCGTGCTGGAGCTCACCGACGACGGACGCGCACTGGTGGATGACGCCACGGTGGCTCTGAACGAGGTGTTCGAGAACATCGGTCTCGACGACGCCGACGTCACGGAGCTCGTGAGCATCGTGGCACGGCTGCGCAAGTCGGCCGGCGACTTCCGCGACCCCGCCCCGGTCCCCGAC
>NZ_JBJDRI010000069.1:0-3332 GCF_044987425.1 Microbacterium sp. ZW T5_56
CTGCACGCTGTTGGGTCCTGAGGGACCGGATGCGATCCGTTTGGATTGTTTCTGTTTCTTCTGGACCTTCTGTTGTCTGCGGCACGTGGTGTTGTGGGTGCGGAGGGTACCGCCCGTACTTTGAGAACTACACAGTGGACGCGAGCATCTTAAAGATGATCTGTATGGATCATTTTTGAAATCTCAGATTTTTGGATCTGATTATTTCTTTAACTCATGTATTCAAGTCTTTAAGAGCAAACGGTGGATGCCTTGGCATCTGGAGCCGAAGAAGGACGTAGCAATCTGCGATAAGCCTCGGGGAACTGATAAGCAAGTTTTGATCCGAGGGTGTCCGAATGGGGAAACCCCGCTGGGCGGCGTGCCGACCTAGTGACTCCCGCCTGAATATATAGGGCGGGTAGAGGGAACGTGGGGAAGTGAAACATCTCAGTACCCACAGGAAGAGAAAGCAACCGCGATTCCGTTAGTAGTGGCGAGCGAAACCGGAACAGGCTAAACCTTGCGTGTGTGATAGCCGGCAGGTGTTGCACGTTGGGGGTTGTGGGACTCACCGGAAGTTTCTGCCGAAACTTCGACGTGACAGAAGCGTATAGACGAATGGTTTTGAAAGGCCAGTCATAGAGGGTGCCAACCCCGTAGTCGAAATGCGTGTTCTGGCGTGGAGAGTATCCCAAGTAGCACGGGGCCCGAGAAATCCCGTGTGAATCTGTCAGGACCACCTGATAAGCCTAAATACTCCCAGATGACCGATAGCGGACAAGTACCGTGAGGGAAAGGTGAAAAGTACCCCGGGAGGGGAGTGAAATAGTACCTGAAACCGTTTGCTTACAAACCGTTGGAGCACCCCTGGTAGGTGT
This sequence comes from Microbacterium sp. ZW T5_56, assembly GCF_044987425.1. Classification (NCBI taxonomy): domain Bacteria; kingdom Bacillati; phylum Actinomycetota; class Actinomycetes; order Micrococcales; family Microbacteriaceae; genus Microbacterium; species Microbacterium sp. ZW T5_56. The sequence goes on from NZ_JBJDRI010000069.1 coordinate 861, forward strand.
GACAGCGTGCCTTTTGAAGAATGAGCCTGCGAGTTAGTGATACGTGGCGAGGTTAACCCGTGTGGGGTAGCCGTAGCGAAAGCGAGTCTGAATAGGGCGATTCAGTCGCGTGTCCTAGACCCGAAGCGAAGTGATCTATCCATGGCCAGGTTGAAGCGACGGTAAGACGTCGTGGAGGACCGAACCCACTTAGGTTGAAAACTGAGGGGATGAGCTGTGGATAGGGGTGAAAGGCCAATCAAACTTCGTGATAGCTGGTTCTCTCCGAAATGCATTTAGGTGCAGCGTTGCGTGTTTCTTGCCGGAGGTAGAGCTACTGGATGGCCGATGGGCCCTACAAGGTTACTGACGTCAGCCAAACTCCGAATGCCGGTAAGTGAGAGCGCAGCAGTGAGACTGTGGGGGATAAGCTTCATAGTCGAGAGGGAAACAACCCAGACCACCATCTAAGGTCCCTAAGCGCGTGCTAAGTGGAAAAGGATGTGGAGTTGCTGTGACAACCAGGAGGTTGGCTTAGAAGCAGCCACCCTTGAAAGAGTGCGTAATAGCTCACTGGTCAAGTGATTCCGCGCCGACAATGTAACGGGGCTCAAGCACGCCACCGAAGTTGTGGCATTGACATTTTTGGTAGGCCTTCGTGGTCCAGCCGTGTTGATGGGTAGGAGAGCGTCGTGTGGCGAGTGAAGCGGCGGAGTGATCCAGCCGTGGACGCTACACGAGTGAGAATGCAGGCATGAGTAGCGAATGACGTGTGAGAAACACGTCCTCCGAAAGACCAAGGGTTCCAGGGTCAAGCTAATCTTCCCTGGGTAAGTCGGGACCTAAGGCGAGGCCGACAGGCGTAGTCGATGGACAACGGGTTGATATTCCCGTACCGGCGAAGAACCGCCCAAGCTAATCCAGTAGTGCTAAGTATCTGAATCCTTATGACCGGATCCTTCGGGTGATGGGGTAAGGCCTAGCGTACGATCCCGTTCTGGTGCGGTTAGCGTATTAACAGGTGTGACGCAGGAAGGTAGCCCAGCAGCGCGATGGTTGTCGCTGTGCAAGTGCGTAGGCTGAGTGATAGGCAAATCCGTCACTTATATAGGCTGAGACACGATGCGTATCAAGTGGGTGATCCTATGCTGCCAAGAAAAGCATCGACGCGAGGTTCTAGCCGCCCGTACCCCAAACCGACTCAGGTGGTCAGGTAGAGAATACCAAGGAGATCGAGAGAATCGTGGTTAAGGAACTCGGCAAAATGCCCCCGTAACTTCGGGAGAAGGGGGGCCATCGGCGTATTAGGACTTGCTCCGAAAGCGTTTGGTGGCCGCAGAGACTAGTGGGTAGCGACTGTTTACTAAAAACACAGGTCCGTGCTAAGTCGCAAGACGATGTATACGGACTGACGCCTGCCCGGTGCTGGAAGGTTAAGAGGACCGGTTAGCCGTAAGGCGAAGCTGAGAATTTAAGCCCCAGTAAACGGCGGTGGTAACTATAACCATCCTAAGGTAGCGAAATTCCTTGTCGGGTAAGTTCCGACCTGCACGAATGGCGTAACGACTTCCCAACTGTCTCAACCGCGAACTCGGCGAAATTGCATTACGAGTAAAGATGCTCGTTACGCGCAGCAGGACGGAAAGACCCCGTGACCTTTACTATAGCTTGGTATTGGTGTTTGGTGTGGCTTGTGTAGGATAGGTGGGAGACTGTGAAGCATTCACGCTAGTGGGTGTGGAGTCGTTGTTGAAATACCACTCTGGTCACTCTGGATATCTAACTTCGGACCGTAATCCGGTTCAGGGACAGTGCCTGGTGGGTAGTTTAACTGGGGCGGTTGCCTCCCAAAAAGTAACGGAGGCGCCCAAAGGTTCCCTCAACCTGGTTGGCAATCAGGTGTCGAGTGTAAGTGCACAAGGGAGCTTGACTGTGAGACTGACAAGTCGAGCAGGGACGAAAGTCGGGACTAGTGATCCGGCAGTGGCTTGTGGAAGCGCTGTCGCTCAACGGATAAAAGGTACCTCGGGGATAACAGGCTGATCTTGCCCAAGAGTCCATATCGACGGCATGGTTTGGCACCTCGATGTCGGCTCGTCGCATCCTGGGGCTGGAGTAGGTCCCAAGGGTTGGGCTGTTCGCCCATTAAAGCGGTACGCGAGCTGGGTTTAGAACGTCGTGAGACAGTTCGGTCCCTATCCGCTGCGCGCGTAGGAAATTTGAGAGGATCTGACCCTAGTACGAGAGGACCGGGTTGGACGAACCTCTGGTGTGCCAGTTGTTCTGCCAAGAGCACCGCTGGTTAGCTACGTTCGGGATGGATAACCGCTGAAAGCATCTAAGCGGGAAGCCGGCCTCAAGATGAGATTTCCATACCTTCGGGTGAGAGGCTCCCAGCCAGACTACTGGGTTGATAGGCCAGATGTGGAAGCGCAGTAATGCGTGTAGCTGACTGGTACTAATAAGCCGATGACTTGATAAACACCCCCCTCC
>NZ_JBJDRI010000070.1:0-2033 GCF_044987425.1 Microbacterium sp. ZW T5_56
CCCACAGACGGAATTCTCGCGGGCTATGTGGGCGGCGGGGTGCGGCGGCGAGTGCGGGGAGAGAGTTCGCTGACTACCATTCCGGCGATGATCAACGCGGCTCCCACGATGGCGAGCGCCGGCAGGCGCTCCCCGGCCAGGCGGCCGAAGATCCCGGCCCACACCGGCTCGCCGGCGTAGATGATGGTGGCGCGTGTGGGCGATACCGAGCGCTGCGCCCAGTTCATGGCCCATTGGATGGCCGCGCTCATCGCACCCAGCCCGATGGCGGCGAGGAGCCACACCCACGAGAACGCGGGCACCGCCTCCCCCGCAACGGGCATGGTGAGAAACGCCAGCAGGCTCGCCACGATCAACTGGACGACCGTCACCCGACCGACATCCACACGTCCGGCGAACACGCTGATCAGGATGATCTCGGCGGCGATGGCCAGCGTGCTGATCATCGTGACCAGCTCACCGTGTCCCAGCGAGAACCCCGCGGCCGACGGTCCCGCCACCAGGAGGAGGCCGGCGAATGCGAGCACGACGCCGATCCACACGGTCCAGCGCGGAGCCTTGCGGAACACCACCCACTGCAGCAGGGGCACAAGCGGCACGTAGAACGCCGTGATGAAGGCCGACGTGCTGGAGTCGATCGTCTGCAATCCCACGGTCTGCAGTCCGTAGCCGAGATAGACCATGACACCGATCGCTGCGCCCGCACCGATCTCGCGTGGGCGCAGCCCCCGCAGCTCCCGGTTCAGCACCAGCGCGGCGATCACGCCGGCGGCGAGGAATCGGATCCCGACGAAGAACCAGGGCCCCGTGGTGGTCACGGCGAAATGGACGACGAGGAAGGTGGCACCCCACAGGAAGGTGATGGCGACCAGCACCCACTCCTGGCGGCTGAGGCGCAGGCCCCGGGCGGCGGTCGGATTCACTTCCCCATCCTGGCGCTGTGCACGACGCACACGCTAATCCTGCGAGAAGTCATCACCACGGCGGCGGTCGACCGACCCCGCGCTCGCTGTCGTCGGGAAGGCGCGAAAGCTCAGCTCGCCGGAGCGTACGCACATCCAGCGCAGCTCGTGAGCGACTAGTGCCGACCGGCCCAGGGAGTCTCCGGTCGGAAGCCCCACGTAGTCGTGCCACCGCTCCGGCGCGCCGAGCTCCACAACCTCGTGGTCAGACACCGGGTCCGTGCTCACTTCGCGCTCTCGATCAGCGCGGCCAGGTCATCCGGCAGCGGCTCCGGCGTGGCCGACTCGTCGACGGTGATCACGAGGTCGTCCGTGCCGTTGTCGAGACGCTCGAGCTTGTTGTCATCGAGCCAGAGCCGCGTGACGGCCTCCGAGCCGGCCGTGGCCGACGGGAGGCGGTACACCTCAAGGTCATCCTCGGTGCCGAGATAGCGGGCGTCCGACTGCTGAAGCAGCTGGGCGTTCTCCGGGCGATCGGCTGAGAGCGAGAAGAGAATGATCATCGGCGCGAGATCACCCTGCCCCCATCCCGACGCCTGCCAGCCCTGGTTGCTGTTCCAGGCGTACCAGTCCGTCGTGAGTAGCACGCGCTCTTCCACAGCGAGCCCCTCGGGACCGCGCTTCGCCGTTCCCCACGCACGATGCTCGGTGGCGTCGACCGTCAGATCGGCCACCACATGGGAGTCGGATTCAGGGTCGCCGAGCTGGATGTGAGCGACGTAGTTCTCGGTTTGCCCCAGCTGGAACCGCGCCTGCGCGAGCATCTCGGACTGCGCGGTGGTGAGCGGCTCCCCGGTCTCCGACAGGCCGCCCGAGCAGCCAGCCAACACCGACGCCCCGAGAACCACGGCGGCGAAGATCGCACCGCGTCGGATCGAGGGGTGAGGGCGGCGTAGGAACGACAACGGGCGCACGGTTCTCCTTGGTGGGGCTACTGCGAGTCTGACATACGAAGGCGGGCCCGTCGCTGTCGCGACGGGCCCGCTCTTGTTTACCGCTGTTACTGCTGGCTGGTGCGGCGGCGTGCGATGATCGCACCCGCTCCGGCGAGGAGCAGCAGGGCGGCGAGGC
>NZ_JBJDRI010000071.1:0-1806 GCF_044987425.1 Microbacterium sp. ZW T5_56
TGGTGGATTCGGTTGATGGTGACCACGTTCTTGCGTGGGATGGCGGGACTGTCGTAGACACGATCGCGTACCAGAACCTCACGCCCGGTGTGGAGTACACCGTGACCGGTGAGCTGATGCTCAAGGGTGACGGCACCGCGACCGGTATCACGGGGACGACCACGTTCACGCCGACCGCGGCGGACGGGACCACGACGGTGACGTTCACGGTTCCTGCTGGTTTTGCCGGTGAGGTGTTGGTGGCGTACGAGACGCTGTTCGAGTCCGCGGATCTGGCCACTCCGGTGGCGGAGCACAAGGACTTGAACGATGCTGCTCAGACGGTGACGGTTGATGACCAGCCTCTGGTCCCGGCAATTGGCACGACGCTGGTGGATTCGGTTGATGGTGACCACGTTCTTGCGTGGGATGGCGGGACTGTCGTAGACACGATCGCGTACCAGAACCTCACGCCCGGTGTGGAGTACACCGTGACCGGTGAGCTGATGCTCAAGGGCGACGGCACCGCGACCGGTATCACGGGGACGACCACGTTCACGCCGACCGCGGCGGACGGGACCACGACGGTGACGTTCACGGTTCCTGCTGGTTATGCCGGTGAGGTGTTGGTGGCGTACGAGACGCTGTTCGAGTCTGCGGATCTGGCTACTCCGGTGGCGGAGCACAAGGACTTGAACGATGCTGCTCAGACGGTGACGGTTGATGACCAGCCTCTGGTCCCGGCAATTGGCACGACGCTGGTGGATTCCGCCGACGACGATCATGTGCTGGGTTGGAATGGTGGCACGGTGATCGACACGATCGCGTACCAGAACCTGACCCCGGGTGTGGAGTACACCGTGACCGGTGAGCTGATGCTGAAGGGTGACGGCACCGCAACGGGAATCACGGGGACGACCACGTTCACGCCGACCGCGGCGGACGGCACCACGACGGTGACGTTCACGGTTCCGGTTGGTTTCGGTGGCGAGGTTCTTGTGGCGTACGAGACGCTGTTCGAGTCTGCGGACATGGGCACGCCGATCGCGGAGCATAAGGACATCAACGACGCGGCTCAGACCGTGACGGTTGACACGCCTCCGACGGTGGAGGAGCCGGCGATCGGTACGTCTCTGGTGGATTCCGCCGACGATGACCACGTCCTTCCTGCGGGCGGCGGCACCCTGATCGACACGGTGGCGTTCCAGAATCTGACCGTCGGCACGGAGTACACCATCACCGGTGAACTCATGCTCCAGGGGAGCGGTGCGGCGACGGGTGTCATGGGCACCGTGACCTTCACGCCTCTGACTGCGGACGGGTCGATCGACGTCACCTTCAACGTTCCTGCCGGATTCTCCGGTGAGGCGCTGGTGGCGTACGAGTCGCTGTTCGAATCCGCTGACCTGAACACCGCGGTGGCTGTGCACAACGACATCAACGATGCCGCGCAGACGGTGACCGTGGAGGAGGCTCTTGCGCCCGCGATCGGCACCACGCTGGTGGACTCGGCTGACGACGATCATGTGCTGGGTTGGAATGGTGGCACGGTGATCGACACGATCGCGTACCAGAACCTCACGCCCGGTGTGGAGTACACCGTGACCGGTGAGCTGATGCTCAAGGGTGACGGCACCGCGACGGGAATCACCGGCACGACCACGTTCACCCCGACGGCTGCCGACGGCACCACGACGGTCACGTTCACGGTTCCGGTTGGCTTCGGTGGCGAGGTGCTTGTGGCCTACGAGACGCTGTTCGAGTCTGCTGACATGGGCACGCCGATCGCTGAGCATAAGGACATCAACGACGCGGCTCAGACCGTGA
>NZ_JBJDRI010000072.1:0-1474 GCF_044987425.1 Microbacterium sp. ZW T5_56
GACATACGAAGGCGGGCCCGTCGCTGTCGCGACGGGCCCGCTCTTGTTTACCGCTGTTACTGCTGGCTGGTGCGGCGGCGTGCGATGATCGCACCCGCTCCGGCGAGGAGCAGCAGGGCGGCGAGGCCCGCGAGCGGGGTCATGTCACCGAGACCGGTCGACGGCAGCGCGCTGGGCGTCGGCGTCGGGGTCGGGGTGATGGCCGGGATGAGCGCGTATCCCACGTCGTAGGTCGGGTCATCAACCTCGCCCGGGAGGGCGGAGTTGTTGCCGGTCTTCGGCGTGGTGACCGGGACGCGTCCGGTCGCGGGGTCAGCGTTCGAGTCGGTACCATCCGCTCCCTGGCCCGGGCGGGTCAGGAAGTGCTCCTTGCCGTCCACCGTGACGGTGGTCGGGAACTCCAGGAAGTAGTCGGTACCCGGCTTCAGGTCCGTGAAGACGTAGAAGCCGTTCTCGTCGGTGGTGGTCGTAGCGACCAGGTTGCCGTCCTTGTCGAACAGCTTCACCTCCACACCCGGGAGAGGCTTCTCGCCCGGGTCCTGAACACCGTTGCCGTTCTCGTCCAGCCACACGTAGTCACCGATCGACACCAGGTTCGGGAAGAACCCGAAGTCCAGGGTGTCATCACGGGCACCATCCGTGCTCAACTCACCCGACGTGGCAGAACCCGTGGACGAGTCCGTGCCCGGCTCACCCACACCCGGAAGGGTGGGCAGGTATCCGGCCGGCGGGGTCACCGTGACCGTGTACTCCTGACCCGGAGCCAGCACCGGCAGGTTCTCGAACGAGTACTTGCCGTCCTTGTCGGTCTTGATCGGACCGACCGGGTTACCGAACACATCGGTGACAGGCTTGCCGTCCGGACCCGTCAACGTGAGGGTGACATCCGGGATACCGGGCTCGCCCGCATCCTGCACACCATCACGATCCGTGTCCAACCAGACGAGGTCACCCACCGATACCGACGGGACAACATACCCGGCATCGATCGTGGGGTCATCCGCCTTACCCGGCTCCGCCGAGTTGTCACCCTTCGCGGGGGCGGTGAACGTGTACTTGCCGTCCGCACCCGCGTTCGAGTCCGCACCACGATCCGAACCCGCACCCGGCTGGGTCAGCGGGTACTCAACCCCACCCACCGTCACCGTCGTCGGGAACTGCACCGTGTACTCCGCACCCGGGGTCAGGTCGGTGAACACGTAGTACCCGTCCTCATCCGTCTTCGTCGTACCGACGAGGTTGCCGTCCTTGTCGAACAGCTTGACCTCAACACCCGGAAGCGGCTTCTCACCCGCATCCTGGACGCCATCACGGTCCGCATCAACCCAGACGTAGTCACCCACAGACACCAGCACCGGCGGTGCGTAACCCGCATCGATGGTGGGGTCATCAGCCTTGCCCGGAGCGGTCGAGTTGCCACCCTTTGTCGGAGCGGTGAACGCGTACTCGCCATCCGCACCCGGGTTCGAGTCCG
>NZ_JBJDRI010000073.1:0-1436 GCF_044987425.1 Microbacterium sp. ZW T5_56
TGAACTGCTCCCTGGAAGTTGGACTGATGAATTCAGTTCTGACATTCAGGGAGCAGTTTCATGCATCCACGCAGTTCGCTTTCCGATGACCAGCGTGCCACGGCGGTAGCGTTGTTTGAGGCCGGTTGGGGGCCTGAGTCGGTCGCCACTGATCTGATGGTCCGGCTGAATCCGGTCCGGCGGCTCTATGACAGATGGCGAGTGCGTGGAGGCGGGGCGCTGGTGACAAAAACGACCAAGCAGGTGTTCTCGTTCGAGGTGAAGCTCGACGTCGTCCAGCGCTTCCTGGCCGGTGAGACGAAGAGTGATCTGGCGCGTGAGTTCTCCCTGTCCTCGCCGAAGCTGATCGAGACGTGGGCGAGGAAGTACCGCGAGGAAGGCGAAGACGCGCTCAGACCGAAACGTCGTGGCAGACCACCAGCGGAAGATGCCGATTCGACCGAGGCGAGCGAACTGGCGCGGTTGCGGCGGGAGAACGCGCGGTTGCAGGCGGAGGTGGCGTACTTGGGAAAATTACGCGCCTTGATGGAGCAACAACGACGGTCAAAGTGAACGCCGTCGTGACCCTCAAGGCCGAACATTCCCTCACTGACCTGCTCGCCGCTTCGGGCCTTGCCCGATCAACGTTCTTCTATCACCAGGCTCGTTTGGATGCCCCGGATCCGTATGCGGAGCTGAAGGCCGCGATCACCGATGTCTTCACGGTGAACAAGAGCCGTTACGGGTATCGGCGCGTGCACCTCGTGCTGACGAGGAACGGGTGGCGGATCAATCGCAAGACCGTGTTGAAGCTGATGCGCCAGCTCGGTCTGGCCTCCACGTCACGTCGCAAGCGTCGTTACGTGTCCTACCAGGGCGAGGTCGGGCAGATCGCGGAGAACGTCCTGAACCGCGACTTCACGGCGCAGGAGATGAACGAGAAGTGGGTCACGGATGTGACCGAGTTCCGTGTCGGCGACGACAAGCTCTACCTGTCCCCGGTGATGGATCTATGCAACGGGGAGATCATCGCGTACTCGACTAGCCGGTCACCGAACCTGCAACTGACGAACAGTTCCCTGTCCGCTGCCATCGAAACGCTCGAGCCCGACCAGCACCCGCTGGTGCACTCCGACCAGGGGTTCCAATATCAGCACCGTTCCTGGCGGGCGCTGCTCGCTGATGCCGGCGCGATGCAGTCGATGTCCCGCAAGGGCAACTGCTTCGACAACGCGGTCATGGAGAACTTCTTCGGCCATCTCAAGGAAGAGTGCTTCCACCACGTCCGCTACCTCAGCCTCGACGCCCTCGAGACCGCACTTCACGAGTACATCCGCTGGTACAACAACGACCGCATCACAGAACGACTCGAGGGCCTGAGCCCGGTGCAATACCGGATCCAGACCCTCGCCGCCTAGGCTTTACCTAAACCAGTCCAACAAACACGGACCAGTTCA
>NZ_JBJDRI010000074.1:0-1107 GCF_044987425.1 Microbacterium sp. ZW T5_56
CTGGGTTCTGGACTCCGAAGAGTCAGATGCTCCTTAGAAAGGAGGTGATCCAGCCGCACCTTCCGGTACGGCTACCTTGTTACGACTTAGTCCTAATTACCAATCCCACCTTCGACGGCTCCCTCCACAAGGGTTAGGCCACCGGCTTCAGGTGTTACCGACTTTCATGACTTGACGGGCGGTGTGTACAAGACCCGGGAACGTATTCACCGCAGCGTTGCTGATCTGCGATTACTAGCGACTCCGACTTCATGAGGTCGAGTTGCAGACCTCAATCCGAACTGGGACCGGCTTTTTGGGATTCGCTCCACCTCACGGTATTGCAGCCCTTTGTACCGGCCATTGTAGCATGCGTGAAGCCCAAGACATAAGGGGCATGATGATTTGACGTCATCCCCACCTTCCTCCGAGTTGACCCCGGCGGTATCCCATGAGTTCCCACCATTACGTGCTGGCAACATAGAACGAGGGTTGCGCTCGTTGCGGGACTTAACCCAACATCTCACGACACGAGCTGACGACAACCATGCACCACCTGTATACGAGTGTCCAAAGAGCCCCCTGTTTCCAGAGTATTCTCGTATATGTCAAGCCTTGGTAAGGTTCTTCGCGTTGCATCGAATTAATCCGCATGCTCCGCCGCTTGTGCGGGTCCCCGTCAATTCCTTTGAGTTTTAGCCTTGCGGCCGTACTCCCCAGGCGGGGAACTTAATGCGTTAGCTGCGTCACGGAATCCGTGGAATGGACCCCACAACTAGTTCCCAACGTTTACGGGGTGGACTACCAGGGTATCTAAGCCTGTTTGCTCCCCACCCTTTCGCTCCTCAGCGTCAGTTACGGCCCAGAGATCTGCCTTCGCCATCGGTGTTCCTCCTGATATCTGCGCATTCCACCGCTACACCAGGAATTCCAATCTCCCCTACCGCACTCTAGTCTGCCCGTACCCACTGCAGACCCGAGGTTGAGCCTCGGGATTTCACAGCAGACGCGACAAACCGCCTACGAGCTCTTTACGCCCAATAATTCCGGATAACGCTTGCGCCCTACGTATTACCGCGGCTGCTGGCACGTAGTTAGCCGGCGCTTTTTCTGCAGGTACCGTCACTT
>NZ_JBJDRI010000075.1:0-1016 GCF_044987425.1 Microbacterium sp. ZW T5_56
ACGGCAACGACCTACAAACTCACGACCGCGGACGCCGGGAGGAAGCTCACGGTTCGCGTCACCGGGACGAAGTCCGGGTACGGCACCGTCGTGAAGACGAGTGCCGCCACGGGGAGTGTGATCCGCTGACTCGGGCTTGTCGCCACTGCCCGCTGGTCGCTGTCAGCGATTCGGCACGTTGCGGGGCTGCGCTCCGTTGTCCTTCGGGAAGCCGTTCGTCCACTCAACCCGTGATCGTCGAACCGCGGCGGGAGTTCCCGCCAGCAGTGCGTTCTGCTCCACAAACCGCTTGTTGACGATACTTCGCGCGGCTACTACGGAACCTGATCCGATTTCAGCCTTGTTGAGCAAGATCACCTGATTGCCGACCCAGACATGATCACCCACGGTGATGCCGGCTTCGGGGTTCAGCAGCTCACCCGAATCCATGTCCCAGAGCCCGTGGTGGCTCGAGCCGCGCACTGACACGTTTGAGGCAAAGAGGCAGTCGCGACCGATCGTCACAGCGATGCCGTCAGAAAGCGCGCCGATGATGTGCGTCGCGCCGTTGAACACGGTGCCGTCGCCGACGGAGACAGCAGCTCCTGATGACACCCGGCCGTTGTTTATCACGAAGGAGATCTTCAGCCCACCGAAGGCGACCCTGACCGAGCCGAGCGACACAACACAGTTTGCTGCTGACCCGAGGTCGATTTGCACGTTCTGATAGCGGCCGGCGGACGACAAACGAACAACGTTGCCAACGCTCGTTGGCTTGAATGCGACTGTGACGCCTCGGGGGAGCCCGTCTGCTTCCGTGACTCGTTCGCTGTCCAACCAAATTTCATTGGCCTCGTAGGGGTTTTCGGGGGTTGCGTCCTGCATGTGGTCAGACTATCGATCGAGGCACGTCCTTGTCATGCAACTCGTCGTCGCGAACTGCGCGTCAGGGCGCAGGGGTCGTAGCCCCGTCCGTCGGCGGAGGGGTGGTGGGAGTCTCCGATGTTGGCTCGGGGCTCGGTTCACCGTCCGTGGGC
>NZ_JBJDRI010000076.1:0-971 GCF_044987425.1 Microbacterium sp. ZW T5_56
GGAGGGCGCGGCGGGGACCGCAGGCTTGGGGGCGGACTTCTTCTTGCGCGCGGACTTCTTCGCGTCGGACTTCTTGACGACGGACTTCTTCGTGTCGGGCCTCGTGGCCTCGGGCCTCTTGACGTCACGCTTCTTGACGTCAGGCTTCTTGGCGTCACGCTTCTTCGCGCCGGAGTCTCTTGCGCCGGATTTCTTAGCTTCGGGCTTGTTCATGCCGGGCTTCTTCGCGTCCGGCTTCTTCGTGCCGGGCTTCTTCGCGTCCGGCTTCTTCGTGTCGGACTTCTTCGTGTCGGACTTCTTCGTGTCGGACTTCTTCACGAGACGGTGCTCAGCCTTCGCGGTTGCATCGGCGAGCGCCAGAATCGCCTCCGTCGCCGCCCGCTCGATGCGGCGAGGCTTGTCTTCGAGCTGTTTCTTGGTGACTGTGCCGGCCCTCTTCGCGTCCTTGATGAGGGGTGCGAGTTTGGTGGCCTGTTTGTCGGGGAGCGTCTTCGAGAGCTTGGTGGCCTTCCGCGCGGCCGTCAGGGCGGAGTCCGCTGCCGCTGTGGCACGGCGGGTCTTGTCCGTGGGTGACATGTGTTCCTCACTCGGTCGAAGGCGCAGGAGCGCTGCGATCCCCGGATCATAGTGGGTGCGAGGAAACAAACGGTATCGTCACGGGGACGCCGAGGTGCGGATCTCTCTGGCAATGCACGGGGTGGCACCCGGCGGGTTCCGTGCAAGCATGCCTAGGCTGACGGGATCCCCTCGGAGGCCATATGAAACAACGGTCCTCGGCATCGATCTCCCAGACGTCGGCGGCACCCCTCGCAATCGCGACCGCGATCCTTCTCGTGCTCGTGATCAGCGGTGCAACCCTGCTTGGCAACGGCGAAGCGGGCGCTGCCGTCGCGCCCACCGGCCAGCCGACGGCGTCGAGCACGCCGAGCCCGCGGAGCAGCGGCCCGATACCGAGCGGTCAGGCCTCACCC
>NZ_JBJDRI010000077.1:0-893 GCF_044987425.1 Microbacterium sp. ZW T5_56
GAGTCCGGTCTAGGGCGTCGCCTGCGAGCCGGACGACATGGAACGGATCCATCACCAGGACCGCGTCGGGGAGTTCCTCGGTCGCGGCGGTCTTGAACCCACTGAATCCGTCCATCGCGACGACCTCGATCGCCTTCGACCATTCCTTGGGTCGGCCGGCGAGCCACTGCTTGAACACTGCCTTCGAGCGACCCTCGACCATGTCCAGCAACCGGGCCGGGCCCGTCTTGTCGCGGGCGGGGGTGAGGTCGATGATCACGGTGACGTACTTGTCGCCGAACCTCGTGTGACGCCAGACGTGCTCGTCGACACCGATCGTGGTGACCCCGTCGAAGCGGGCCGGCTCGTCGATCAATCGCCGCTTGCCCTCGGCGATGATCGCGGTGTTCGCTGTGTGCCACGACACCCCGAGCCCTGCCGCGGCGCGAGAGACAGTGAGATGATCGACGACGATCGCCGTGAGCGCCCACCCAATCCCACCACGAGAGATCCTCGCCCGTGGCGCCGCAGCCTTCGCCGTGTCCTGCCGCCACGTCCGCTTGCAGTGACCACACCGATACCGGCGCACACGGACCAGCAGCGTCGTGGGTCGGTGCCCGAACGGCTCGTGCGCGAGCGGCCGCGTCACCGTGTCCCGCGGGACGCCCTCAGACCCGCACTGATGACACCACGGGTCGTCGTCCACGACGCGACACTCCAACACCGCCCGATCCGGCTCGATCAACTGACCCACGGCGACGAGCCCGAGCTCGTCGAGACGGCAGAACGTGGTCAGGTCAGGGGTCGCGAACGTAGGCTGGTGCAAGTCGAGGTCTTCCGGCGGATGGTCAGTGTGAGAACTTCCATCCTGGAAGACCTCGACGCCTATCCGCGAACCAACCGCCCGCCCTCGC
>NZ_JBJDRI010000078.1:0-830 GCF_044987425.1 Microbacterium sp. ZW T5_56
ATCCCTCGCATCCGCCTTGGAGTGCCTCATCCCCGGTGCCGAGGTGATGAGCTTCCCCGCATGGGAGACCCTGCCGCACGAGCGCCTCAGCCCCAGCGCCGAGACCGTCGGGCGCCGGATGGCAGTGCTGCGGCGGCTGCGGAGGTGGGACGCCTCCGCGCCGCTCATCGTGACCGCTTCGGTGCGTGCGGCGCTGCAGCCTCTCGCCGCGGGTCTCGGCGACATCGCCCCCATCGAGCTGAACGTTCGGGAGCGCGGGCATGAGCTGGAACATGTCGTCACCTTCCTTGTGGAGCTCGCCTATGCGCGGGTCGACATGGTGTCCCGCCGCGGTGAGTTCGCTGTTCGCGGCGGCATCCTGGATGTGTTCCCGCCACTGGCGGATCACCCCTACCGCATCGAGTTCTTCGGGGACGAGGTCGATCAGATCCGCGCGTTCTCGGTGGCCGACCAGCGCTCGCTGCCCGGCGACATCGACGGCGTCGTCCTCCCGCCCAGCCGTGAGCTGCTGCTGACGACCGCGGTGCGCGCGCGTGCGGCCGAGCTCGAACCGTCCTTCCCCGGCGTCGCTGGGATGCTGGCGAAGATGGCGGAGGGCATCCCTGTGGAGGGCATGGAGTCGCTCAGCCCCGCGGTCGCCGGTCCGCTCGTCTCGCTTGCCGACTATCTGCCCGAGCGCGCCGCAGTGGCCCTGGTGGACCCGGAGCGCGCGACGTCGCGCTCCATCACCCTCGGCGAGACCAACCGTGAATTCCTCGAGGCCGCGTGGAACGCCGCCACCGGCGGAGCGGACGCGCCCGTCGATCTTGGTGCGGGCGACTTCGTCACCC
>NZ_JBJDRI010000079.1:0-675 GCF_044987425.1 Microbacterium sp. ZW T5_56
CGGCGGGTGAGGTTACGGCGGATAATCCGTTTGGTGTTGCTGCGGATTCGAGTGTTGATGCGGTGATTTTTGATGGTGGTTACGGCGTGGATTACGTCGAGAACGCTGCGAAGATCATGCAGGCGAATAAGGGTTTGTCGGGTGTGAGTGTGAAGGTCTCGGCTTCCACGAAGATCGCTCAGGAGCTGCAGCCGCGGTTCGTGGGTGGTAACCCGCCGGATCTGATCGATAACTCGGGTGCGAACTCGATTGGTTGGAACACGATCCTGGAGCAGTTGGAGGATCTGAGTGAGGTGTTGGAGGCGAACAATCTCGAGGGTGAGAAGATCGCTGACACGTTGTTTGATGGGGTGAAGGCTCCGGGCACGTTTGGTGACAAGTTCGCGGCGTTGAACTATGTGTTCACGACGTATGGGTTGTGGTATTCGGCGTCGTTGTTCGAGGAGAACGGGTGGCAGCCGCCGAAGACGTGGCAGGACTTGAAGGCGCTGGGTGCTGCGGCGAAGGAGAAGGGTAAGTACTTGTTCCTGTGGGGCAAGGAAGCCGCCACGTATTATCAGACGTTCGTGATCGATTCGGCTGTGATTCAGTCGGGTGATGATGTGCGGTTGCCGTTGGAGAATCTTGCCGAGGATTGCTGGTCCCACCCCACGCTGCAGGCGATTCTGACCGAGT
>NZ_JBJDRI010000080.1:0-656 GCF_044987425.1 Microbacterium sp. ZW T5_56
ACGTATTATCAGACGTTCGTGATCGATTCGGCTGTGATTCAGTCGGGTGATGATGTGCGGTTGCCGTTGGAGAATCTTGCCGAGGATTGCTGGTCCCACCCCACGCTGCAGGCGATTCTGACCGAGTTCTACGCGTTGATCCAGGCCGGGTATGTCAAGCCGGGTGGTGGTGGTACGCAGTTCACGCAGGCGCAGTCGCAGTGGAGCCTGGATCAGGAGGCGTTGCTGTATCCGTCGGGGTCGTGGATCGAGAACGAGATGAAGAAGACCACGGCCGATAACTTCCAGATGAAGGGTGTGCGTGAGCTGCCCTGGGACGACAAGGCCACCACCCCTGCCGGGTACATGCGGGCGGAGGCGGGTGAGCCGTTCGTGGTTCCCAGTAACAGCAAGAACCCGGCTGGTGGGAAGGAGCTGCTGCGCACGATGTTGTCGAAGGATGCGGCGGCGGCGTTCTCGAAGAACAAGCTCGCTCCGACCGTGGTGAAGGGCACCGTCCCGGACGACGGGTTCGGGTCTACCGCGCTGGTGTCGCAGGTCGAGATGATCGACGCGGCAGGGTCGGGCATGTTCACCATCAAGTCCACCAACCTGTATGGCATGAACTCTGATCAGCTCCCGATCTGGAACTCGTTCCTGGACGGCAAGATGACCGT
>NZ_JBJDRI010000081.1:0-572 GCF_044987425.1 Microbacterium sp. ZW T5_56
GCTCCTGCGCGACGTCGTCCTTGGCGTTCGCGCGCGCCTTGATGACGATCCTGACCACCAGGGCGTCACCGCCGATCGACTCGAGGCCCCAGAGCTCGGGCTTCTCGATGATGCGGGTGCGCCACTTCGGGTCCTTGGCGAGGTTCTGAGCCGTCTCCAGCATGGTCCGCTCCACCTGCTCCAGGTCGGAGTCGGCCGGAACGCCGAGATCGATGATCGCCCGAGCCCATCCCTGTGACATGTTCCCGATGCGCAGGACCTCGCCGTTGCGCACGTACCAGAGAGTGCCGTTCACATCGCGCACCTGGGTGATCCGCACGCTCACGTACTCGACGACGCCCGAGGCGAGGCCCAGATCGACGACGTCACCGATGCCGATCTGGTCTTCGGCGACGATGAAGATGCCGTTCAGGACATCCTTCACGATGTTCTGCGCGCCGAAGCCGAGCCCCGCGCCGACGGCGGCGGTGAGCAGCGTCAGCGAGCCGAGCAGGCCGGTATCGATGGCGTTCACAATGAGGACGATCGCGATCACCACGAGCATCACGTTGACGATGTTCTGCAGGATCGTG
>NZ_JBJDRI010000082.1:0-544 GCF_044987425.1 Microbacterium sp. ZW T5_56
GGTACCTGGTCTTCAATCCGCTCTATCGAGGTTCGGTCACGGTGATCGGTCCCGAGGACGCCACCGGACTTCCGACTGTCGCGGGCCGCGGAGGCCCGGACAACGAAGTGGCACCTGTGTCTTACACGGATCCGACCTCTGGAGTGCTGGTGACGGGAGACGCAACCGGCAGCATCCCGGATCAAGGCCGGCTGACGCTCGCGTTCCACTACCGAGTGACGTTCGCTTTCGCCGACGGAGTCACGAGCGACTCGACGCAGATCGTCGACTGGGGGCACGCCGCATCCGTGCCGGCTGACCCCGTGCGCCCGGGGTACACCTTTGCCGGGTGGGCATCGTCTGTCGCCGGAACCTCGCCGGGTGACCCGACGATCGCCCCGGTGACATTCACCGCCCAGTGGAACAGCGTCGCGCTCGACGCTCCGGAGATCACGACCCTGTCACTCCCGGATGGAGTCGTCACCGACGCGTACAGTGTGCCCGTCAACGCGATCGGAACCGGCCCCATCACCTTCCAGGTGAGCGCCGGCACACTGCCCGCAGG
>NZ_JBJDRI010000083.1:0-540 GCF_044987425.1 Microbacterium sp. ZW T5_56
CGACGACCGGGCGACCTCCGCTGTGGAGTTCGCCATTCTGACGCCGGTTTTCCTGCTGCTGCTGACCGGCATGCTGGCCTATGGCATTTATTTCGGTGCTGCTCATTCCTTGCAGCAATTGTCCGCCGATGCGGCGCGGACGGCGATTGCCGGGCTCAATCAGACCGAACGCAACCGCCTGGTCGGGGAATTTCTCGACGACAATGCCGCCAGCTACATGCTGATCGAGCGCTCACGGCTGACCTATACGATCGGCGACAGCACGACCGATCCCAATCAATACCGCGTCACCCTGCGCTACGACGCTTCGGACCTGCCGATCTGGAATCTTTATGTGCCGCTGCCCCTGCCCAGCCAGGTGATCGCCTATAGCTCGACGATTCGCCGGGGCGGTATATGAAACTTTGGCGACGGTTCTGCGCTGACCAGCGCGGCAATATGGTCGTGATGTTCGCGGCGGGCTTTGTCGTGGCCAGCGTGGTCGCCGCCATTGCGGTGGATGCGGCGGGGATTTACCACGAACGGCGGGCCATTCAGAAT
>NZ_JBJDRI010000084.1:0-518 GCF_044987425.1 Microbacterium sp. ZW T5_56
GGCATCCGCTGCCTCGTCGGCATGCGGCGCTCGAGTGGATGCGGCGATCTGAGCGAGAGCGGACTTCGCGCCCTCGGGGATGCTGTGCGTCGTGACCTGCACGGGCGGCGCGCTCTGAGCAGGCCCCTGCGGGCTGCCTCCCCGCTGGCGGCGGTTCTGCTGACCGTTGCCGTTGGACGGCGCGCGGTGCTTCACGACGGGGTCGTGGTGCACGACGACACCGCGTCCGGCGCAGACGTCGCACGCCTCGCTGAAGGTCTCCAGCAGGCCGAGGCCGAGCTTCTTGCGGGTCATCTGCACGAGACCGAGCGAGGTGACCTCGGCGACCTGGTGCTTCGTCCGGTCACGGCTCAGGCACTCGATCAGGCGGCGCAGCACGAGGTCGCGGTTCGACTCGAGCACCATGTCGATGAAGTCGACCACGATGATGCCGCCGATGTCACGCAGGCGCAGCTGGCGGACGATCTCCTCCGCCGCCTCGAGGTTGTTCTTCGTGACGGTCTCCTCGAGGTTTCCGC
>NZ_JBJDRI010000085.1:0-506 GCF_044987425.1 Microbacterium sp. ZW T5_56
TCCGAGCAGAGGCTCGCCGATTCCGGCGACCACCTTGATGACCTCGGTCGCCATGAGCGAGCCGATCGCCGTGCACAGGCTCGGCAGCACGCCACCGAGCTCGCAGGAGAGCGCCTCGTCAGCGGGGGGCGGAGCGGGGAAGAGGTCGCGGAAGGTCGGTCCGCGTCCCTTCCAGGCGATGCCGACCTGGCCGTGGAACCGGAGGATCGATCCCCACACGAGAGGCTTGCCGGCGAGCTCTGCGGCGTCGTTCGCGAGGTAGCGCGTGGCGAAGTTGTCGCTGCCGTCGACGAGCAGATCGTAGTCGGCGAGCAGCCGCGGCAGATTCTCGGCGCTGACGCGCTCGCGATGGGGGACGACGGCGATCGCGGGGTCGATCGCCGTCACCGTCTCAGCGAGCGAATCGACCTTGGCCCGACCGACATCGGCCGTTCCGTGGCTGAGCTGGCGGTGCAGGTTCGAGAGCTCGACGACGTCGTCGTCGGCGCTGCCGATCGTGCCGACAC